>JAKAZV010000110.1 GCA_021826505.1 Acidobacteriota bacterium
AACCATCAACCGAATGGGAAGCATGCTTGGCATGCTTCCCATTTTTATTTCAGCCGTGCAATTCATATGAAAAATTTTTGAGCTACACTAATTGCAAGTGGAATTTCGTATTTACAAGGGATAAGGCCGATGTTTCACAGGGGCCCGATTGTTGTCTCTAAAAGAGCCAACCGAATCATTCCAATATTGCTTTTAGCCGCGAAGGGCATCCTGGCCCAGAATGCGCTGCATCCCGCAAATGCCGGACTCAAGGCCATGGCAGCGGGGGACTGGCAGCGTGCGGTGCATGACTTTAAAGAAGCATTAAAAATCAATTCTCAGCGCCCGCGCGTCTGGGCCAATCTGGGCATAGCCCAGGCCAATCGCGGACATTTCGCATCGGCAGTTCAGGCCTACCGCAAGGCGCTGGCGCTGGATCCGCAAATGGGGCCGGCTCGTTTTAATCTGGCTTTGGCGTATTTGAAAAGCGGAGATATGGCAACGGCAGCGCGACAGTTGCGGATCTATCGCGGGCTTTTTAAAGCCAATGACTACCGCGCCGCTTTGCTCGAAGCCAACTGCGAATTGAGCCTGCATCATTATCACCGCGCCATCGCGCTGGCTCATCCCCTTCTGGCTGGCCATGGCCGAGACCTGGGACTCGATTATGTGCTTGGCACGGCGTATATTCATGCCGGCCAACTGCAACAAGGCGAAGTTCTGGTCAATCGCATCCTGGGGCAGGGGGATAATCCGGTGGGACATCTGATGCTGGGCGATGCTTATGCGCGCAACATGAAATTTGCCCTGGCGGAGAAACAGTACCGCCGGGCGATCGCCATGAACCCCAATCTGCCATTGGCCCATCAACGGCTGGCGGAGACCGAGTTGCGGGCCGGGGATTCCGCCGCGGCGCTGCGGAATTTTCGCCGCGAATTCGCGCTCAACCCCAACGATTACGACACCAACTTTTATCTCGGCTATCTTTTGCGCAAGCATGGCCATTTGCGGCAGAGCCGGCATTTTCTTCTGCGGGCGTTGGCGATGAATCCCCGCGCCTTTCAGCCGCGGCTGCAACTGGGACTGCGGGATGTCGCCGCCCGGCACTGGAAACGGGCTTATCAGCGCCTGCAAGCGGCCATAAAAATCAATGCCGGAGACATTCAGGCGCATGTATTATTGGGTGAAGTGGACTACCGACTGCATCGGGATGTCCAGGGCCGGGCCGAGCAGCAGATTGTCAGAAAATTAACTCTGGCGGCGCAAAACCGGGCGGCAAAGGTTCAGGCGCTCCATGGGCGCCCGGCCGATGGCGGCAGCACCCGGTAAAAGCATATTGATTTGATCATGCCTCACTGCTTCAATCAGATTCAGAATGGCGGTTGGATGCGCAGGTTTGGATTCGCGGGAATCATTTTTTTTGCCTTGCCCCTGACTGCGACTCCGGCGCCCCATCCCTCGCTGACTCAACTGAAAGCGACAGCCAAGCGGGAAGTACAGTTGCGACACAAGCATCGGGCCGTGGTCGCCTTGCAGCGGGCGGTTATGGCCGATCCGCATTGGAAACTGGGCTGGTGGGATCTGGCGGATTTGCTGTATCAGGGAAAACAGTATCCCGCCGCGGCGGTGGCTTTCCAGCGCCTGGCTTCGCTCACCCCTAAGGTCGGCTTACCCTGGGCCATGCTGGGCCTATGTGAGTTTGAACTGAGAAATTTCGAAAATTCCCTGAATGATATACAGAAAGGCCGGGCGCTGGGCCTGCCGAACGATTTGAATCTGCAGGCGGTCGTGATCTATCACGAGGCCCAGGACATGCTGGTGCTGGAAGAATTCGATCAGGCCAATTTCATCCTGCACAGTTTTGCCGTGGCGCATAAGCCTTATCCAGGCGCCATTCTCGCCTTTGGCCTGGCCGCGCTGCATCTTCCCTTACCGACCGAGCAGGTCAACCTTTATTTTACTCCCCGGCGCCTGCGGCTCATACGCCGATTGGGGCAGGCGGAATATTGGGCGGCCGGCAAGAAATATGGACTGGCGCGCCAACGCTTTGATGAATTACTACGGCAATACCCCAAAACTCCCTATCTGCATTATGCCTATGCGGAGTTATTGAAATCGAGCGGCAAGCAGTCTCATTCCGAAGCGGAATTTCGCCAGGAGCTATTGATCAACCCGAAATCCGTTGCAACCCGGCTGCAATTAGCGGCGGATCTGATGGGGGATGGCCATCAGAAACAGGCCATGGCGCTGGCCCGGGCCGCGCTCAAGCTGGATGCGGGCAATTATGCGGCGTACTATATTATTGGCTCGATATATTTTCATCGGAATCTATTCCAGCCGGCCTGGCAGGCCACCGAGAAAAGCAAAATCCTGATGCCGAACAATGCCCAGATCCGATATCTGCTGGCGCAGATTGATTTACGGTTGCATCATATGGCGGCGGCCCAGCGGGAGCAGCAGGCGTTTCTGCGCCTGCGCCGCATTGCCTCCACCTATATGCAGAAAGGGGTTCTGCCGGCTTCGGTCTATCTGCAGCCGAAGCCGCGGACGTCTCATGCGCATGCAACGCAACCGTCGCCATTGTAGAAAAAAATGCAGCCAAAGAAGCGGTTAAAAAATCAGATCATTCAGGAGAAAACAATGAAACGCACGCAGCAGGGGATGTGGATGGGATGGATTTTACTGCTGGCCATGGCCGGCTGGAGCCAGGCGAATGCGCCCAAGATTGCCATTCACAAGCAGGCCGGCGAGGTCATGGTAGATCTGGTGGTCACCAATCATCAGGGCAAAATCATTAAAAATCTTCAGCCCAGCCAACTGCAAGTCCTGGATGATGGTCATCCGGAGACGATTTCAAGTTTTCGCATGGTAGCGCATTCGGTGCACCTGACCCGCAGCCAGCTATTGCGCGCGGGCTTCAGCACCGCGCTGCGGCCACAGCCATTCAATGTGACGGTCATGGTGTTTGACGCGATGAGCAACGCCGGCCGGCAACTGGGCAAGGCGGCGGCCACGCATTATATCGAAAAAGTCATGGGGCCGCGCGATTATGTCGCCGTGTATGACATCAATAATATGCTCTACGCGCTGCAGGCCTTTACCCATAACAAAACCAAACTTTTGCGGGCCGTGGATGAGGCCACCAGCGGAACCTCGCGTTCATTCGCGAATCTGGCGTTGCGCGGCACTCAGCTCCAGACTCAAGCCTTGCAGTTACAGCAGCAGGCCACCTCGGCGCTGCAGTCCACCGGCGCCGGGGGCGGACCCTCCTCGGGACCGTCCGGAGCGGCTCTGGGCGCCATGGTGCAGTCGCAGATGGATGCCATGATGGCCAATATGATTCAGGGCGCGGCGGCGATGCGCGGGGAGCAGGGCAGTTGGGCCTCGCTGACCGCGCTGGGAAGCATTGTCAATGGCTTGAGCCTGCTGCCGGGGCGCAAGGAGCTGCTCTATTTCAGCCAATATCTGGGCGCCAACAGCAACACCAGCTTTGTGCTGCGCAATCTGATGCGCAACGCCAACCGCGCCAATGTCAGTTTCTATTGCATTGACACGGCCGGGTTAAGCCTGAACTCGAGCGCCTCGAATGTGGCCGGCGCCCTGAATTATGCCGCACAGGTCAGCCGGCAGCAAACTTCGCAGGGAAGCATAGGAACCGTCAGCCAGGCGGAGGCAACCCAATCTGAGACGATGCAGAACATCAAATACGCGGGGCGGCTGAATGTGATGACTGAGCTGGCGGCCGCCACCGGAGGTTTTCTGGCCGCGCACACCAATGCGCTGGATCCTTTCATCAATGATATTGGCCAGGACATGCATGAACATTATGAGCTGACCTACAACCCGGTCGGCGGATTGAATGGCAAATACCACACGATTCTGATCTCGGTTAAAGGCCATCCCAACTGGACTGTCCGCGCCCGCAAAGGCTACTATGCGATTCCGCATCTGGCCTCGCCGGAACCTTCCTATGCCATGCCGGTGTTTGCGCTGCTGGCCAAGACACCGCCGCCGCAGCAGCTTCCGCTGCAGACCGGAGAATTTCAATTTCCGGTCAGCGCGGTCACGCCGACCGTGGATTTGATGACGACCATCCCGCTTTCCGGCATGCGGCCGGTCGCGGCCACGCCCGCGCAAATCCAGCAGAATGCCCAGATGAAAGGCCGCGATGTGATTCATTTTGTCGTGCTGCAGGTCATCCGCGATTCCAACGGCAGCGTGGTGCAAAACTTCAGTCAACCCTATACCTTTACTCCCGCGGCGGGGCAGGCGAAGCAATTCCTGATGCACAACGTGATTTTTGAGCGCAAAACCAATTTGCCCGCCGGCGATTACAGCGTGCAGACCGCGATCTATGAACCCAGCGATCAGGCGGCCAGTGTGATCAAAGCTCCGCTGCAAGTCCCGGCCGGCGCGGCCAACAGCGTACGGCTGAGCAGCATTGTGGTGGTGGGAGGCATGGTGAAAATGGCGGCGAAGCCCAAGATTGATGATCCGCTGGATTATCAGAACATGCGCATTTATCCCAACTATAACCATGTCATGGTCGCCGATGCCAAAAAGGTCATGGGTTTTTATTTCGTGGCCTATGTGCCCAAAGGCGCGCCGCCGGCGCAGTTGACCATGACCTTCAGCGTGAACGGCACGCCGCTGGCCGCGCCCACCGCGCCCTTGCCGGCGCCCGATGCCCAGGGCCGCATTGCCTACGTGGCTAATATTCCCTCGGCGGCTTTTCCCCCGGGCACCTATGGCCTGCAGATCAAGGTACAGGCGGGCAACCAGAGCGCGACCCGGTCCACGAATTTTGTGATCACGGCTCCGGGCGCCGCGGCGGGAAAATAGACTGCCACGGGAATTGCAATCGGGACAGAGACCGGTCCGCATCATGCGGGCCGGTCCGGGAGAATGAGCATGATACGGAAAATGCGCAGGTGGATGGTTTTTCTGGGAATGTTGGCCGCCTGTGGCGGCTCGGCCTGGGCGCAGTTTACATCCCTGACCGGGCATTGCACCGATCTGCAGGGCAAGCCCATTGTGGGCGGCATCGTGGTCATGCACCGGACCGATGAGCCGGAAACCTACGACTATAAAGTCCGCACAAATAAGAAGGGTTTTTACCAGGATTACGCCCTGCCCCTGGGCATTTTTACTGTAAGTCTGTACAACGCGGCAGGCAAGCGGCTGGCGGTACAAAGCAATATTCAGACGGGAACTACCCGGAAGCTGGATTTTGATCTGCGCAAGCTGATTCATGTGACGCCCGCCGCGCCGCCGCCGCCGCCGGGCGGCATTGCCATGCCGGCCGGAGCGGTAGCCAAAACCGCGGCCGCGATCAAGGCCATGCAGGAGCGGGCCAAACTGCTGCAACAGCTCAACGCGCTGGTATCGCAAAACGACACTCTGGTGAAAAGCAAGCAATGGCCGCAGGCCATTGCGGTCTTGCAGAAAGCAATTTCACTCGATGCCAAAATCGGCGTTCTGCACTCCGATCTGGGCAGTGATTATATGGGCGCGGGCCAGTATCCGGAGGCCATAACCGAATTCCAGAAAGCCATAGCCTTGAACCCCAAACACGCCAGCTATTGGATCGGGTTAGGCAATGCCCAGGTCAAAACCGGCCATCCCCATCAAGCCATGGCCACCTTTCAGAAAGCCGCCGGGGTAGACCCCAAGCAGGCTAAAATCGCTCTCTACAATGAAGGGGTTAAATTCTATAACCAATCGCATATGAATCTCGCGGCCGCGGCCCTGGGCGAAAGCCTGAAGCTCGATCCCACGCTGGCGCCGGCTTGGTTTTTAGACGGCATGGCGCAATTGAGCAGCGCCACGGTGGATCCCAAAACCGGGAAAATGATCGTTCCGCCCGGAGCCATTCACGCGTTGCAGCAATACATCAAGCTTGCTCCGGCCGGGCCCAGCGCCGGCGTGGCCGCCGCGACGTTACAGCAGCTGACCGGCACGGTGCAAGTGCATTACCAGAAGCATTGAAGCGACCGTCCGCAAGGCATAAAAAAACGGGGCAACCAAAGTTATGCATGAACGGCAGGCAAAAGCTGCCGGGCCGCCCCGTGGCAGAGGTTACAATCAGGCCTTCATCATGGCCGGGAAAGTGGTTTTAAAAAATAGCCACTTCCGGAATTTTTTCATTACCACTATGATGAAGGCATGCGCCCGCCCGACGGTTCCGAACCCATCATTCTGCCGGGCTTCATTGCCGGCCGCGATGGCGGCCAGCCGCTCTACCAGCAAATCTACACCAGCTTCCGCAACGCCATTCTGACCGGCCAGTGGACGGCCGGGCAGCGCGCGCCTTCCAGCCGCGCGCTGGCCAGGGAACTGCAAATTTCGCGCCTGCCGGTATTGAATGCCTACGCCCAACTGCTGGCGGAAGGCTATCTCGAAGCCCGCCCCGGCTCCGGCACATATATTGCCCGGCGGCTGCGCGCGCGCTCACGCCCCCGGTCGCCCATCCGGAAAGAGCCGGCCGCGCCGCCGCTCATTTCCCGCCAGGTCCGCCGGAATTTGCCATCCACGCGACAGGAAGCCGCGCCCTGGATGCGGGGCTGGGGCGCTTTCGGACTGCATCAGCCGGCACTCGAATTATTTCCTTTTTCCGCCTGGAGCAAGCTGTTAAGCCGGCATGTGGCTGCAACCCGCATACAGGATCTGCGCCGCATTGATCCGATGGGCTGGCTGGAATTTCGCGCCGCGATCGCCGAGTATTTGCGGTCAGCCCGCGGGCTGGAATGCGCACCGGAACAGATCATGGTGGTTTCAGGATCACAGCAGGCGCTCGATATCATTGCCCGCACTTTGTTAAATCCCGGTCAGGCCGTTTGGATGGAAGAGCCGGGGTACTGGCTGGCGCGGCATGCGCTGCGCACGGCCGGCGCCCGTCTGGTTCCGGTCGCGGTGGATGAAGAGGGAATGGAGGTGGGCCGGGGCATGCGGGGCGCGCCCCATGCCCGGCTGGTCTACGCGACCCCCGCGCATCATTTCCCCTTGGGCGCAACGCTGAGTGCGGCGCGGCGCATTCAACTGCTGGAGTGGGCAAGAAAGTCCCAAGCCTGGATCGTAGAAGACGATTATGACGGCGAATACCGCTACGCAAGCCCGCCCGTCGCGACCCTCTATGGCATGGACCGGCAGGAACGCGTGATTTATGTGGGCACCTTCAGCAAAGTCATGTTTCCCTCCCTCCGCCTGGGCTACATAGTGCTGCCGCGCGCGCTGGTTCCCGCCATGTGTTCGGTGCGCTACGGCATGGATATTTTTCCGCCTTTTCTCAGCCAACAGGTTATGACCGGTTTTTTGCGCGAGGGCCATTTTGCCCGCCATATCCGCCGCACACGGCTGGCTTACCGGGAGCGGCGCCAGGCCCTGATCGAGGCATTGCGTCCTCTTTCTCAATCCGGTCTGGAGCTGCGCGGCGCCGCGGCGGGGCTGCATGTATCGCTCCTGTTGCCGCCGGCCTGCGACGATATCCGGTTAGCGCAAGCAGCGGCCGAGGAAAAGTTGTGGCTGTGGCCGCTCTCGGGCTTTTATGATTCGCGCCAGCACCAGCGTCCGGGTTTAGTTCTGGGCTATGGCAGCGTGACCCCCGAGGAGATGCCGGCGGCCGCGGGGCAACTGCAAAAAATCATCCAGAATCATTAAAGCCTATGGCGCCCGCCAGCGCCGGCGGCCCTCTACGTCAAAGAGCAGCAGCGAGTCCGTGGGGATGCGGCGCGCGGACACGCAGACAAGAGCGGCAGCCAGCAGTTTATGGCCAGGAGAGACGGCGGACATGGGCCAGGAAATCCCCAGGATGATTCCAATCATGAAACTATGGGCCAGGGGCATGACGCCAGAAGGGGTCAACAGTCTAAATACATAGGAATCAAAAGTTTAGAGCCAGATACAAACTAAAGAAATTGATTATGCCGGGCACGCAACGATTCATTATGGTTGTAATTAATATATTGACTTTGCCCTAAAGCCATTACATATCTAATGAGCGATGTACTCTCGTTTGGATTAGCGCCACGAAGCGCGGGTCACAGCCGAGAGAGGGCCGAAATTCTTGGTTCAAGGGGTGTGTGGATGTTGCCAAGTCAAGCCATCTGGCGCAGTCTCAGCGTGAGGATGTTTTCCTTTCTAGCACTGTTTGTTTTTGCAGTT
>JAKAZV010000111.1 GCA_021826505.1 Acidobacteriota bacterium
CCCAGACTGAGTCCGGCCTTTGGCCTGACAACTCCGATGGCATTTCCCCCGGCCCCGCTCGCCTGGGCTGGCGGGCGCGATATCTATGGTCCGGCATCGCCGCCCTCTCCCTGCACCTCGTGCTCTGGATGCTGCTGGCCCATCTGCGGGCGCACGCGCTCGTCTGGCCGCTGATGTATATTCCGGCCATGCTGTTTCTGGAATGGCCCGCCGGATGGCCGGGCGCGCTCTGGCTGCTCGTGGATTTTGAGTTTTCCCTTTTCCTGCGCTGGCCCTTGGCTTCCGGGCTCTCCCGTGCCAATGGCGTGGACCTGGGCTTGCTCGCCGCGCTGGCTTTGCTGTTATGGGCCTGGCGGCGCCGGCAAATCCATTTCAGCCGGGAAATCTCCCGCCACATTCGCCAGTTTTTATCCAGCATGGGCGAGGCGGTAATGATCTTCAACACTTCCTCACGGCTGCTCTATGCCAACCCTCCCGCGCTGCGTCTGCTGGGCCTTGATTGGTTCCAGGCATTAGGCCGTTCGAGTGCTTTTTTGCTGAATAGCGAACCGGATTCCGGCATGGACGCGCGCGAAACCGCGTCTCCCGGCGGCTTGCCCGAAGATGCCGTAGGCAGGGTTTTGCGCACCCGGCGGCCGGAACACCTCGATCAAGCGGTGCGTTCCGCGCGCTGGCTCGAGCCCCGCCACGTCGTCGGTTCGGCCATGCCGCTCGAGCTGGCCTCCGGCGGTTGGAGTAACGCATCGCTCGGCGTCGTGGTGGTGCTGCTCGATGTGACCGAACTGCGCGGTCTGGAAACCCGGGTGCAAATCCTGGAACGCCAGACCGCCGTCGGCCAAATGGCGTCCAGCATCAGCCACGACTTCAACAACATTCTCGAAGTCATCCAGAAATCCACCGTGCTGCTGGCAATGCTCTCCGACCGCCCGGCCGCGGAGCGCCGGCGCTATCTCGCCATGATCGAGCATGCCGTTCAGCGCGGCAGCGAAACCGTCTTGCGCCTGCGCGATTACATGCTCGGCGGCCAGGGCGAGCGCCAGGCGCTCGATCTCAACGATATTGCCCGCGATGCCCTCGATCTGATTCGTCCGCTCTGGCGCGCCCGCGATTATATCCAGGTGAGCTGGGACTATGCCATGCTGCCCCCGGTTTCGGGCAATGCCACCGACCTGCGGCGCGTGCTTGCCAATTTATTGCTCAATGCCCTGCAGGCCATTGAGACCCGCCATGATCTGGAGCCCGGCGCCGGAAACCGCCACCTGTGGGTCGCCACATCCCATCTCGGCGCGAATGTTCAATGCGTGGTTGAAGATGACGGCATCGGCATTGCCGCCGCCGATCAGGCGCGCATTTTCCATCCCTTCTTCACCACCAAAACCCTGGGTACCGGCCTGGGGCTGTCGGAATCCGCCAAGATCATTCTCGCGCACGGCGGGCGGCTGGAGTTCAGCTCCCAGCCCGGCCAGGGCGCGCGCTTTACCCTGACCTTGCCGGCCGCATCCGCCGCGGCTGCCTGATGCCTTATTTCACGATCGCCGCGCCCCAAATTACGAGCAATAGAAGTCCGATATAGCCATTCACGGTAAAAAACGCGGTGTTCACGCGCGAAAAATCGTTTTTCCGCACCAGCGAATGTTCCCACCCCAACAGGCCGGCCACCACCGCCCAGCCCATCCAGCCCAGCCGGCCGAGATGGAATTGCGCGGCCGTCACCGCCAGCAGAATCAGCAATGCTCCATGACAGGCGCGCGCCCAGCCCAGAGCCCGGCTCAGGCCCAGCCGTTTGGGCAGGGAATAGAGCCCCGGCTGGCTGCGGTCGAAATCGAAATCCTGGCTGGCATATAAAATGTCAAAGCCCGCGACCCAGAACGCGACCGCTCCGCTCAGCCACAATATCGGCCACGCCAGGCTGCCCCGGATGGCAATCCAGGCCGCTGCCGGCGCCAGTCCCAGCGCCACGCCCAGCACCCAGTGCGAAAGCCAGGTGAAGCGTTTGGTATAGGAATAAAACAGCAGCCACGCCAGGGCGGGCAGCGAAAGCTCCAGGCTCAGCCGGTTCAGCTCCCAGGCCGCCAGCTCATAGATCGCGACCGCCAGCACGAAAAATGCCAGCGCGAACCCCAGGCTCAGCTCTCCGGCCGGCAGCGCCCGCATGCGGGTGCGTGGGTTGCGGGCGTCGGTATCGCGGTCCACGATGCGGTTAAAGGTCATGGCCGCGCTGCGCGCGCCCACCATGGCCGCCACGATCCAGCCGATCTGCCAGCCGCTCGGCCAGCCCCGTGCCGCCAGCAGCGCCGCCAAAAGCGCGAACGGCAGGGCGAAGATCGAGTGCTCGAACTTGATCATCTCCAGCGTCCGCCGGAATTTTGTCCAGTACGAATTCAGCTCTGCTTGCATCATTCCGTCTTTTCAGCCATGATCCTTGCTTCCGGATTTCTTCAAGGCTCTATGCAGCTTACATCCGTCTTTCAACGCTGCTGAGCGTGATTTTTATTATGTACCAGCCCCAGGCCTATTTCGCCGCATTGCTCTTCATGCTCACCAGCATGGTCTGCTGGGGTTCATGGGGCAACACCGTAAAGCTCACCCGCAACTGGCGCTTTCAGCTTCTTTACTGGGATTACACGCTGGGCATGCTGGCCGGTGCGCTCGTATGGGGGCTGACCCTGGGCCTGCGCAATGCTGGTCCGGCTGCTTTCTGGCATAATCTGGCCGCTGCGGATCGCGCGCATCTGCTCTGGGCGCTGGCCGGGGGCGCGCTGTTTAACCTGGCCAATCTATTGTTGGTCGCGGCCATCGAAATCGCCGGCCTGGCGGTGGCATTTCCCATCGGCATCGGTCTGGCGCTCGTCGTCGGCGTGCTGTTGAACTATGCCCTGCTGCCGCGCGGCAATCCGGAGTTGTTGTTTGGCGGCGTGGCCCTGGTGATTCTGGCCATCCTCTTCGATGCCATGGCCTATCGCGGCCGCGAAACAGGATCGCGTCAAATTTCCTCGCGGGGCATTGTGATTAGCCTGGCCTGCGGCGTTCTCATGGGCTTGTTTTATCCCCTGGTGGGCAAGGCCATGACGGGAGGTCACAGCCTGGGTCCCTACAGCGTGGCGTTCGTTTTTGCCATCGGAGTGGCGCTTTCGAGCCTCCCGGCCAATTTTTATTTAATGCGCAAACCGCTGGACGCCGCTCCGCCGCTGCGCTGGGCCGACTATGGCAAAGGCAGCCTGGGCGTCCACGCCGCCGGCTGGCTGGGCGGTCTGATCTGGATGACGGGCGGCGTCTTCAACTTTGTTGCCGGCCACGCTCATCTCATCGGTCCCGCCGTTTCTTATGCCATTGGCCAGGGAGCGACGATGGTTTCCGCCATCTGGGGGGTCTTCATCTGGCGCGAATTCGCCGGCGCGCCCCGGCGTTCGCAGCGGCTGCTGGCCTGGATGTTCGTCTGCTTTGTCGCCGGCCTGGCTGCCGTCGCGCTGGCGCCCTTAATTCATTAAGACGCACCAGCCCGATAGCGGCGCTTTCTGTTAGGTCCTGGCCCTCCAGTGTTGAACGATGCTGAGCGGGTTCCAACGCCGCTCTGCGAAGCTTATCTCTGAGCGTGACCCTTAATTTGACCTGGCCGCCTATTTGCCGCATCCTATGCGGCAGGATGCGCGGTTTATCTGCCAAAGCGTGTCTGGCTGGACTGGCGGCGGCGATCTGTCTTTGTACTCTTCGCGCGCAAATGAATCCTGATCAACAGGAGGATCACGTCCTCGATGGCAGGGTTTGGGCCGGCGGAGGCCCGGCCGTGGGCGCCCAGGTTCATTTGCTTTCCGTAACCGGCGATCAAATTGCCTCCACCACCACCGATAGTGAAGGTCACTTCAGCTTTCACGGCCTGGCGCATGCGACTTTCGAGGTCAGCGTCAGCCTGCGCGGCTATCGCGGCGCGCAAAAATCCGTGAATGTCGGCAGCTACGGGCTGGAGAGCATGGTGAGTCTCAGTCTGCACCGGGCATATCGCGTGCGCGCGCCGGCCCGCTCGCTGGGCCGCTATTCGCTCGCCGCCAAGGCGAAGCGCGCCTATCAGGCCGGCCGGCGCCATCTGGGCCAGGGGCATCCCAAAGCCGCGCTGCGCGATTTCCAGCAAGCCGTCGCCGCCGCGCCGGCTTTTGCCGCCGGTTATATTGATCTGGGCAATGTGTATTTTCTGCTGCATCATGCCGGCCGCGCCCGGACGCAATGGCGCAAGGCCTTGCAGCTCAATCCTAAACTGGCGCCCGCGGCGATCAGCCTGGCCCGGCTCGATAACGATCATCGCCATTGGCGCCGTGCTTTGCGGCGGCTGCACTCGATTTCCGGCGCCGGATATTGGCAGTACGACTGGGAGCTGGGCCGGGCTGAATATGGCGGCCATCAATGGTCCCGGGCGGAAAGCTCCATCCGCATCGCGGAACATTCGCCCGTCGGCGCCGCCCTGCCGCAGCTCCATTTACTGCTGGCCAATCTGGCCATCAAGCGGCATGATTTTCCCGCCGCGCGCGGTGAATTTGAAACCTATCTGCGTCTGGCGCCCCAGGGCTCTTTTGCTCCTCGCGTCCGCGCCATCGTGCGCGACATGATCGCCCATCATATTCCCGAGCCCGCCGCGCCGCCGCCGGGATAGTAATCACAGAATTTCCCGCGCATCGCCCGCCCGCCGCGTCACCCGCATGCGGTCCAGGTATTCGAGCAGCGGAATCGCATATTTCCGGCTCACGCCGGTCAATTGCTTGAACTCGGCGATGCTGATGCGGGGTGAGCGCAGTTTATATTCCGCCAGCTTTTGCCGCAGTTGCGCCAGCGCCTCGCGGTGCAAAATCAATTCACTGCTGATGCTGACCAATATCTGCTCGCGCAAAAGCAGCTTTAAAATCTGCCCTGCCCGCCCGGCATCCACCCCCGACTGGGCCAGCACTTCCGCCGCCGCCGGCGCCCGCCATCCCGCTTGCCGGAACGCGGCTTCAATTTTTTCCCGCGCCGCGGCCTCCTGCTGGTTCAGCCGCACTCCCTGTCCCGCCAGCCGCCAGTACTGCTCCACGGCTTCGATCCGTCCCTTGGCCCGCAGCCGTTCGGACACGTCGCGCAGCACTTCCGCTGAGATGGTCAGTTTTTTTTCCAATAGGCCGCGCCAGGCTTCCAGCGTGATCCCCGGCTGCAGGGGATGCGTGGCCTGCCATTGCTCCAATTCGGTAAAAGCCGTCTGCTCCCAATGCTCCAGCCGCTGCCGCGGCCAAAGGCTTTGGCTGGTTTCGAGCCAGCAGAATTCTCCCTCCGGGGTGGTCAGCGGCCGCATCCGGGCCTGAATCTGTTCAACGCTGGCGCCGCATCGCGCTGCCAGTTCGGCTCGTTGCCATCCGCCTTCCGGCCGGGCTTCACATAACCAGCGCAGCCAGGCGGCAAAATCAGTCCGCCAGGGCGGCTGCCGCGCCAGCCAATGCACGTGTTCAGGTGTGGCGATATCCTTCCATTTCGTTTTCAAGGGCAAAGGATCCACCACCACCCCGCCGCCCAGCGTCAGCGCCGGTGAAAGCTGGCGCAGAATAAACCGGTCGCCGGGCAATAACGGCAGGGGAGAATCCAGCCGCAATTGCGCCCAGCTTTCAGTTGACTCCGCCAGCCGCATCACGCCGGCCATGGTTTCGGCGCTATGGACATGCAGGCGCAGCCGGTTCACATGCCGGTCCGGAGGCGCCGCCAGCCATTCCAGCCGGGCATGAATCCGGGCCGTCGTGTTGCCCGATCCGGGAGTAATCATAAAATCGCCGCGCCGCAGCTCGCCCGCCTCCACGCCATGCAGATTCAGCGCCGTGCGCTGTCCCGCCACGGCCCGCACCGCGGTTCTGCCATGCACCTGCACGCCGCGCACCCGCAGCTTGCGGCCCGGCTGTCCGGCCACGGCCAATTCATCGCCGGCCTGAATCGAGCCTTCGAGCAGCGTGCCGGTGACCACGGCGCCGAAACCTTTCATGGTGAATGCGCGGTCTATGGGCAATCGCACCGGCGCCTGCGGATCGCGCGCCGTCTGCGCCGCCGTTGCCGCCAGCGCGTTGCGCAATTCCTGCAATCCTTGTCCGTTGCGCGGGCTGACCGCGATCAGCGGCGCATCGGCCAGAAATCCCCCCGCCAGCCATTGCCGGATTTCCTCGCGGCGGCGCGCGATCGTTTCCTCATCGGCCAGGTCGGCCTTGCTGAGCGCCACCACCCCTTGCCGGATGCCCAGCAAGCGGCAGATTTCATAATGTTCCCGGGTCTGGGGCTGGATTCCGGCGTCGGCGGCAATCACCAGCAGGGCTAAATCAATGCCGCCGATGCCGGCCAGCAGGTTGGCGATAAAGCGCTCATGCCCGGGCACATCCACAAAGCTGGCTTCCCAGTGCTGCCCCCGCGGGCCGATCAGCTCGCAATGCGCAAAGCCCAGGTCAATCGTGATACCGCGCCGTTTTTCTTCTTCCAGCCGGTCGGGATGCGTGCCGGTGAGCGCTTCCACCAGCGTGCTTTTGCCATGATCTATATGCCCGGCCAATCCAATAATGACGGTCGCGGCTTCCATGGGCGATGTAGCGTTCATGGCATCTCGATTTCTTGATGAACGATGCTTATCGCTGAGCGAGATCTATGTTTAGCTCATGCCATGCCGCGTCCGGGTCGGCGGCCTGGGTCAGGGGCCGGCCCATGACCAGATAATCGGCTCCCGCGCGCAGCGCCTCGGCCGGTGTCACGGCGCGCGCCTGATCCTGGGCGGCGGTGCCCTGGGGGCGAATGCCCGGGGTAACGATCAGGAATTCGCGGCCGAGCGCGGCGCGCAGCGCGGCCGCTTCGTGCGCCGACGCCACCACTCCATCCAGTCCGGCTTGCTGGCAGAGCCGGGCCCACTTCACCACCCGCTCCTGAATGGAGCCCGGCCAGTCGAGCGCCGCCATCTGGGTTTGATCCAGGCTGGTCAGCACCGTCACTCCCACCACCCGCAAACCCGCGCCTCGCGCCTGCGCCGCCGCCGCCAGCATGGCCGGCCCTCCGCCGGCATGCACGGTGATCAGATCCACGCCCCAGGCCGCGGCCGCGCGCGCCGCGCCCGCCGCCGTGTTGGGAATGTCATGGATTTTCAGATCAAGAAAAATTTTATGGCCGCGTTGCTTGAGCGCGGTGATGGCCGCGGGCCCGGCGGCAATAAACAGCTCCAGCCCTACTTTCACCCATAACGGAGCTTCCCGCCGCGCCGCAAGCCAGGCCGCTGCGGCCGGCCATGCGGGAAAATCCAGCGCCACAATGATCTTTTGATGGGCCCGCGAAATTGGAATGGGCGGAGGGTTGGCCGGGGTCATGCCTTCATTATGCCCCGGCATAACCAGACGGCGGATGAAGCAAAAAAGTGGCCCGCACTAAATTAAATGCTGATGGTCCGAATTTTGTTGCGGCAGCTCAGCCGTGCACGACTTGAATCGTGACTTGCGTTAAACCCTGGGCTTCAAAGCCCAATGCTTTCGATGCCGCATAACTGACATCGAGCACGCGGTGACCCACAAACGGACCGCGATCGGTCACCTTGAGAAACACGCAGCGATGATTCGCCAGATTGGTCACCTTGATTTCCGTTCCCAAAGGCAGTGTGCGGTTGGCGCAGGTCAGGCCAAACATATTGAAAGGCTCGCCGATCGTCATCATGCGGCCCTGAAACTGGCGGCCATACCAGGAGGCGGTGCCTTGGGCAATCACCGGACCCAGTACCGGGCGGGGCGTGAGGCTGGCCGGATGGGCGACCACGGGGGCGGCGCATACGGCTAGGGCAATCGCGAGAGCCTGGCAGGTTCGTTTCATTACTTCTCCTGAGGTTGTGTTTGGGATGGGACGGAGAGCCGGGAATCCAGTCTCCGTGGCGAGTCAGGCTGGAGTCAGCCGCTCGCCAGTTGAGTAAAGGTCAGTATAGCACAGAAAGCCGGCGATGGCATATTTGAAATAAACACTT
>JAKAZV010000112.1:0-744 GCA_021826505.1 Acidobacteriota bacterium
CCAGCATCCGGGCTTTTTCGCATATTTTCCCGCCAATGCCTCGCTGGCCAGCGTGCTGGGCGATCTGGCGGCGAGCGGATTGGGCGTGCTGGGCCTGGCCTGGCAGTCGAGTCCGGCATTAACCGAGCTGGAAGAAGTGGTGCTCGACTGGCTGCGCCAGATGCTGGGACTGTCTTCCGCCTGGAGCGGCGTATTGCAGGACACCGCTTCCACCAGCACCCTGATCGCGCTGCTCTGCGCCCGCGAGCGTGCTTCCAACTTCAGCCTTGATCGCGCCGGCCTGGCCGGCGAGCCGCATCCGCTGACAATCTATTATTCCGGGCAAAGCCACAGTTCGGTGGAAAAAGCCGCCTTGCTGGCCGGCTTTGGCCGCCGCAATCTGCGCCAGATTGCCTGCGATTCCGCCTTCGCGATGCGGCCCGAGGCGCTGGCGCAACAGATGGCCGCCGATGCCGCCGCCGGCTGCCGTCCCTGCGCGCTGGTGGCCACCTCCGGTTCCACCGCGGTCACCGCCTTCGATCCCATCGCCGCGCTGGCGCCCATCGCGCGGCAATATGACTGCTGGCTGCACGTGGATGCGGCCATGGCGGGCGCGGCCATGATCCTGCCCGAATGCCGGCCGCTCTGGCAGGGCATTGAAGCCGCCGATTCGCTGGTCATGAACCCGCATAAATGGCTGGGCGCGGTCTTTGACTGCTCGGCTTATTTTGTGCGCGATCCCCAGCATTTGATCCGGGTCATGTC
>JAKAZV010000112.1:754-7948 GCA_021826505.1 Acidobacteriota bacterium
GTCCACCAGCCCCAGTTACCTGCAGTCGGCGGTGGATGGAGAAGTTAAAAATTATCGTGACTGGGGGCTGGCGCTGGGCCGGCGCTTCCGCGCGCTCAAGCTCTGGTTTCTGATCCGCGAGCAGGGCATCAGCGGCCTGCAGGCCCGGCTGCGCCGCGATCTGGAGCTGGCGCAATGGCTGGCGGCGCAAGCCGCGGCCGCGCCGCAGTGGCGCGTGCTGAACCCGGTGCGGCTGCAGACCGTCTGCCTGCGCCATGAGCCGCCGGGGCTGCAAGGCGAAGCGCTCGACCGCCATACCCGCGGCTGGTGCGAACGGCTGAACCGGGAAGGCCGGTTTTTTCTGACTCCGGCGCAGTTGGAAGATCGCTGGATGGTGCGGGTCTCGATCGGCGCCGAAACCACCAGCGCCTCCGAGGTCGCGGCTCTCTGGGCGGCTCTGCGGCAAGCCGTGATCCAATAACCTAACATCATGCCGTTATTAGAATCAGCGCCGCTTTCCGCGACTGAGCTTGCCGGCGATCCGGCCAGGGAAACGGCAGCGCTGGTTCGCCGTCATGGCCTGACCCCGCCCATCGCCCGGCTTTTATGGCAGCGCGGCTGGCGCGATGATCAGGCGCTGGCCGATTTTCTCAATCCCCAGTTCAGCCATTTGCACGCCCCTACCCTCCTGCCCGACATGGATCGCGCCCTGGCCCGCATTCGCGCCGCCATTGCCGCGCGCGAGCCGATCGTGATCTTCGGCGATTACGATGTGGATGGCGTCACCGCCGTAGTGGTATTGCACGCGGCTCTGCGCCGGCTGGGCGCCGAGATCAGTTATTTCATTCCCGACCGTTTTGCCTCCGGCTACGGCCCCACGCTGGAAGCGGTGCGTCAACTGGCCAGCGCCGGCGCGCGCCTGATCATCACGGTGGATACCGGCATCCGCGCCCTGGCCGAAGTGGCGCTGGCCACGGAACTCGGCCTTGATGTCATCATCACCGATCATCATCTGCCCGGCCCCGCGCTGCCCGCCGCCTGTGCGGTCATCAACCCGCGCCGCGGCGATTGCGATTACCCCGATAAGGAATTAAGCGGCGCCGGGCTGGCCTTCAAACTTGCCCAGGCGCTGCTGGAAGAAGCCGGCGTGATTGCCGGCGGAGGGCCGGGCTGGCCGGCCGCGCTGGCCCGCATTGCGATGCTGGGCATCGTCGCCGACCATGTGCCGTTGCGGGGAGAAAACCGGGTGCTGGCGCATCAGGGCCTGGCGGGTTTATCGGAAACCGTCAACCCCGGCCTGCGCGCCTTGCTGGAGCTGGCCTTGCCCGGAGTTGCGCGCGTGCGCGCCGGCGATGTGGCCTTTCAACTGGCGCCCCGGCTCAACTCCGCCGGCCGGCTTGCCTCGGCCACGCTGGCGGTCGAGTTGTTCACCAGCCCGGCGCCGCGGGCGCAAGCCGTCGCCCGCCAATTGGAGCAGCTCAATCAGCAACGGCGGCGGCTGGAAATGGAAATTCTCGCCGCCATCCAGGCGCGCCGGCCGGCCGCAACCGCCGCTCCGGTGGCGTTGCTGTGGGGCGAGGGCTGGCACCGGGGCGTGCTGGGGATTGTGGCCGCGCGGATGTTGCGGCAACTGCAAAAACCGGTGCTCGTCGCCGGCTGCCATGAAGGCATGGCGCATGGCTCCGGGCGCGCTCCGCAGGGCTTTGCATTGCTGGAAGTATTGGAAGGCTGCGGCGCTTTATTTTCCCGCTTCGGCGGCCATGCCCAGGCCGTGGGTTTTACCCTGCCCGCGGCGCGTCTGCCGGAACTGGAGGCTTACCTGGCCGCGCTGCCCGCCGGCGAAGGTCCCGCGCCTTCTCTCGCGCCCGGCGATGAGCTTGATCTGCCGTTGCAGGAAATTTCTCCCGCGCTGCTGTCCGACTTAACGCGCCTTGAGCCCTGCGGCGCTGGCAACCCCGAACCCTGGTTCCGCGCTCGTGCCCGGCTGGCCCAGCCGCCCCAGGTATTGAAAGAACGGCATCTGAAATTGGTTCTCGAACCCGGCTGCGAGGCTCTGGCCTGGCATGCCGTGCAGGGACCGTCCGTCCATCTGGCTGCCGGGGCGCTGCCGTTGGCCGCGCTCCAGCCCGGCTGCGAGTTGGAGATCATTTATCGGATCGAGTCCAATGCCCGCGCCCGCGGTGGTTGGCAATTGATCCTGCGCGGAGAGAACTAAAAGGATTGAATTCTTTTATTCTTCACGTCTCCACTTCTTTCCTGATTCTATCTCAACGCGATATAATTTTTATATATGCCGGATATTGAAAGCCGCCTGCCACCGGAGCCGCGGACTCTGCCGGAGTCGCCCGCGCCGCGCCTGCGCGGCTGGCGCCGTTACCGCTCCTTTGTGCGGGCCGATCTGGCCGAAACCTATGCCCGCAACCTGCATCGCTGGGTGATTCTCGCCCCCTGCATGGGCGTGCTGATCGGCTTGATCACCACGGTTCTGGTCAAGGTGATTTTGCAGAGCCTGTGGCCGGCGCTGCTCGCGCTCTATCTCCGCCATCCCTGGGGCATGGTTCCCGGCGTGGCGGCGGGTTTTCTGGTGGCCGGACTGATCATGCAGTATCTGACCCCCAATCCCGACGAGCACTCGACCGAGGAAATCATACGCTCCTATCATGAGCGCCAGGGCGCGGTGGATATGCGGCCCTTCCTGCCCAAACTGCTGGCCGCCGTGGCCACCGTCGGCGCCGGCGGCAGCGCCGCGCTGGAAGGCCCGGGCATCTATCTGGGCGGCGCCATCGGTTCCTGGCTGTGGACGCGGCTGCGCTCCTTCGGTTTTTCTCCCCGCGACCGCCGCATCCTACTGATCAGCGGCGCCGCGGCGGGCATGTCGGCGGTGTTTCGCGCGCCCCTGACGGGCGTCATCTTCGCGCTCGAAATGCCGTATAAAGACGACCTGGCTCATGAAGCCTTATTGCCGGCTCTGCTGGCCTCGGTGACCTCGTTTGTCACGCTGGCGGCTTTCATGGGCACCCGGCCGTTGTTCAACTTCATGGCGGCCGGCAGTTATACCCGCATGGATCTGCTCTGGTCGGCGGTTCTGGGCGCGGTCTGCGGGCTGATCATGATGCCCTTCACCATCACCTTCCGCCGGGTGCGCGCGTTTTTTGTGAATTTACGCCTGCCGCACTGGGTCAAAATGACCTTGGGCGGGCTGATCACCGGCGCCTGCGGGCTGGCCTTTGTGCGGCTGTTTCCCGGAACCCTGACCCCGCTGGGGCCCAATTATGAAGCCGTGCCCCAGATTCTTCTGCACGCGCACAGTTCGGCCGAGCTGGTGAGTTTCGCCGGCTTCAAGCTGCTGGCCACGCTGGCCACGCTGGGCGTGGGCGGCGTCAGCGCCATGTTCGTGCCCCTGTTTCTCACCGGCGGCGCCATCGGCACCGCCTTCGCGCAAAGCATTGTGCACGCCAGCTCGCTGAACTTATATGCCGCCGTGGGCATGGCGGCGTGCATTGCCAGCGGCTATAAAACCCCGCTCACGGCGGTGATTTTTGTCGCCGAAGCCACCGGCGGCCACGCCTTCATTATTCCCACCCTGATCGGCGCCGCCGTGGCCTATGCGGTCTCCGGCGAAGCCTCCGCCTCGGGCGATCAGCGGCTGCATGAGGGCGACCGTCTGGCCGAGGAGGCGGGCGAAGGATAAAAAGCAAAAGCCGGGCTCCGCCTGTGCGAAACCCGGCTTTCTGCGTTGAATGGATGCTGAGCGTGATCTTACCAGCGGGGCTGGCGCGGAGCGCGGTTGCCGCGGTTGTCGTCCCGCCGGCCGCCGCCAAAGCCTCCGCCGCCGCTCGACTCGCGCGGCCGGGCCAGGTTGACCTTCAGCGCGCGGCCGCCGAAATCCGCGCCGTCCAATGCCGCGATGGCGCGCTCGGCTTCCTCGTCGTTCGGCATTTCCACGAAGGCGAAACCGCGCGAACGGCCGGTGTCGCGATCACTGATGATGCTGACCTTTTCCACCGTGCCATGGCCTTCGAAAGCCTGACGCAGTTCGTCTTCTTGCGTGTTAAACGAAAGATTTCCCACAAAAATGTTCTTCAAAGTTATTTCCTCGGACTGTCAAAGCTATTTGACTTGCGGCGGCGGTTCGCGAGCGGGGCAGGACAGAGCGGCATAGACCGAGCAGACCGGACCGTGGCGGACTTGGCGGACAATTCAAACGCTCCTTTAATGTACACAAAAACACAGGAAAATGCAAGTCCTGAATTTTTCCAGTCATTCCGGCCGAAAAACTCGCCTGAACCCGACCGCTAACCATAAGATGACACTATGCCTGACTGCATGGTGGTGACCGGCGCCGGCTCTGGAATTGGCCGGGCCGTGGCCGAGGCCCATATTCGCCGGGGCGGGGAAGTCTTCGCCCTCGCCCGCCGGGAGGCGCCGCTGCGCGCGCTGGCCGCCCTGGCGCCCGCGCGCGTGCGCTGGCAGGGCTGCGATCTCACCCAGCCCGCCGCGGTCGAGGCCGCGGTTCGCGCCCTTGCCGCCTGGCGCCCGGCCATCGCCGGCGCCATTCATTGCGCGGGCGATTTTTTTGCCCGCTCGATTGCCTCGACCACGCCCGAGGAATTTACCCGCATGTGGCAGGTGAACGTATACAGCAAATTCCTGCTCACCCGCGCCCTGTTGCCGTTGCTGGCCGCGCCCGCCGAGGCGCCACCCCGGGCCGTTATCTACACCGCGTCTCTGGCCGCCCATCATGACTTTCCCGATGAAAGCGCCTATGCCAGCGCCATGCACGCGATCCTCGGCCTGGCCCGCAGTCAGGATGCCGAACTATGCCCGCGGGGCATACGCGTGGCCGTGCTCTCGCCGGGGCTGGTGCGCACCGAGCTGACCGAACGCAGTTTTCCGCCGGAGATTATGCGCTCCGCCATGCCGCCGGAAAAGATGGCGGCCAGCGCGCTCTATCAATGGGAGGTCATACGCACGGGCGGATATATTGCCGAGCTGCTGCACGTCCATTCCGAAGTCCGGGAAAATGAATCCTGAACGGCGATTGGCCGAGTTACTGGCCTGAAGGGAAGGGAGAAGCGAGCAGAGCTAGGCGTTCGGAGCGGAGCATCCGGAATGTACATGGATGTCCATGAGGAATGCGGAGCGACGAACAACAACGCTCTGCGAAGCTTATCCCTTCACCCGGTCGCTTAAGGTTTGCAGGCCATTCCCTGATTATTACAGCGGCGCAGCGGCTGGCGCGCGGTGATGCCCACCCCTTCGGTCACGGTAATGAACTGGCCGCCGGCGACGTTATGCAGCGTCTGTACTTCGCCGCTCGGCCAGTGCAGCCGGATGGTGTCGGCGCCCGCGGCCGAACCCAGGCCGAAGGTCACCGGCAATTCGCTGGCCGACAGATAACTCGATCCGCTCTTGACATATTGTTCCTGCCAGCCTGAGGCGGTATGCAACTGGATCAGGGTGCCGATGCCGTCGCGGTTGCTTTTTACTCCCACCGTGCGAATGCGCAGGGCATGGTTGCCGTTGCCGGTGTTGTAATAAAGATAGGCCGGCCCGTTGTTGGTGGAGACCAGAATGTCGGGAAATCCGGTCAGGTCATAATCGCCGTAGGCCGCGCCCCGCGCCACCACCCGCCGGCCCAGTTGCGGCCCCACATCCGCGGTGGCGTTGCGGAATTTGCCGTGCCCGATGTTCTGAAACAGCAGCGGTTTTTCGGCATAATGCACCCGCGGCTGGACTTCGCGGATCGCCGGGTCGAGATGTCCGTTGGCCACGAACAGATCCGGCCGGCCGTCGAGATTATAGTCAAAGAAAAAAGTGCCAAACGAGAGCGACAGCAGGCTGGCCCGGCCCACGTCCGAGCTGGGCGCCACGTCCAGAAATAAGCCATGGCCCTCGTTTTTATAGAGCCCCAGCATCTGATTGGAGAAATTGCCGACGACCAGGCTGAAACGGCCGCTGCGGTTGTAATCGGAGACATCGGTGCCCATGCCGCCGCGGGCCACGCCATCTTCGCTGAAAGCCACTCCCGCCGATACCGCCTCTTCGGAAAAAGTGCCGTTCCCGTTGTTGCGGAAAAGCTTGTTGGGCTGGGTGTCGTTGGAGACAAAAATATCCGGCCGGCCGTCGCCGTTATAGCCGTCGTAGAAAATGCTCACGCCCAGCGACTTGCTGGTCGGATCATAAACGCCGGCGGCATGGGTCACGTCCACAAACCGCCCGGTGCACTGGCCGTGGCTGCGAATCTGGTGGAACAGCCGCGGGCTGGCGCCGTGGTATTTTTCCGGCGTGCAATAGGACTTATGCACGCCGTCTTCGGTGCAGTAAATATCGGTTTTGCGGCTCCAGCGCACGTAATAGTCCACCCATAAATCGAGGCAGCCGTCGCGGTCATAATCCACCCAGGCGGCGCTGGTGGCCAGCCCCGGGTCAATATCCAGCCCCGCCTGCTTTGTGACATCGGTGAACGTGCCATTGCCGTTATTGCGGAACAGACGATTGCCGTCGAGCCCGGTCACGAAAATATCCTGATTGCCGTTATTGAGATAATCGCCCACCGCCGCGCCCATGCCGTACATCGGCACCGCCAGCCCGGCCTGCCGGGTGACGTCGGTAAAGGTTCCATTGCCGTTGTTGCGGTACAGGCGCATGGTCTGGCCGTGGAGGCGGGTGGGATGGCCCGGCCAGTCCTGGCCGTCCAGCAACAGAACGGATTGATAGCCGCTGTGGTTGTAATCAATAAACGCCACGCCCGAGCCCAGCGTCTCCGGCAGATATTTTTTGCCGTAGGCGCCCGAGTTGTGAGTAAAGTCAATCCCCGCCGCCCTGGTCACATCCACAAAACGCAAGGGGCCCGAGGCCGCGCCCGGCTGGGAGGAGAGCGGCGCGGGCGCGCCGGCCGCGGAGGAAGCCGGAGCGGCGGGCCGCGCCTCCCGGCGGTGGAGCAGCCAGAACACGGCGCTGATGAATACAACAACGCCCAGGAGGAAGGGAAGGATTCTTTTCATGGTTTTTGCAGCAGTGCGACCGCGGCCGGAGACGGCGGCATGGATTTTTTCGGCGGTGCCAGAATCGGCGCGCCGTCGGGACGCTCCCCGGCCACCGGGCCGCGCCAGGGCCGCGGCGCCAGCAATTGCCCCGGCACATACAGTCCCGATTTGTGCACATGCACCGGCTGGGCTTCATTATTGGCGTTGGGGTGCTTGAGGTCGTAGG
>JAKAZV010000013.1 GCA_021826505.1 Acidobacteriota bacterium
TCAACTCTGGTTTCCCC
This sequence comes from Acidobacteriota bacterium, assembly GCA_021826505.1. Taxonomy (GTDB): domain Bacteria; phylum Acidobacteriota; class Terriglobia; order Terriglobales; family SCQP01; genus JAKAZV01. The sequence continues at coordinate 18 of JAKAZV010000013.1, forward strand.
CGGATTCAGCACACCTTGTTGGTATTCCAGCCCCATGCCTTCGAGAAACTGATGCACGATGGCGGCCAATATATATTCGCCGCGGCCGTGAATAATGCACAGCCCCTGATGCCGCCGGCGCGCCTGGCTCAGGGCCGTCCGCAGCTTCGGACCAACGGCGTCATTTTCCGGCCGCACGCCATGCAGATCAAGCTCGTAATACGCATCCTTTTTGGGCATCCATCGCTACCCCGAAACACCTACACTATACTTCATGTTCCTCCCCGCGCCTCTCCCGCGGCCGCAGCCTCTGCGGCCGCCCATCGAACATCGCATGGGCAGCCGGGCGTGGCCGGCGCAATGGATTGCCGATAGCCGCTGGCCTGGCCGGCACGCCGGCGAATTTCATTTTCGCAAGCGGCTGTTTTTATCGGCCCCGCCGCGCCGCTTTCCCGTCGCGGTTTCCGGCGATACCCGCTATTTACTGGTGGTGAATGGCCATCGCATCGGCTTCGGTCCGGCCCGCGGCAATCCCCGGGCCTGGCGCTATGAGCGTTACGATCTGGCGCCCTATTTGCATGCCGGCGCGAATGTCATTGCGGCCACGGTCTGGAACTTCGGCGCCCGCGGACCCATTGCCCAGATGACGCTGCGCACCGGGTTCCTGCTGCAGGGCCTGACGCGGCAGGCGCAAATTGCCAACACCGGCGCGGGCTGGCAAGTCGAGCGCGACCGCGGCTTTTCGCTGCCGCCCGTCAACATGGGCGCGGCCCTGCGCGGCTACTACGCCGCCCTGCCGGATACGAAAATGCGGGCGGCGCGCAGCGATTGGAGCTGGGCCGCGCCGCGGGACGCCAGCTCGAACGCCCATTGGCGCGCGGCACAAATTCTGGGGCGCGGCTCCCCGCGCGGGGCGCAGGATGCGCACACCGCCTGGTGGCTGGTGCGCGACCGGTTGCCGGCGATGAGCTACCAGCCCACCCCGCCGGGGCACGTGGTCCGCATCACCGCATCGCGGCCGCTCGCCGGCTGTGCCAGCCCCGCCGCCTGCGATTTTCCCGTCCGCGCCCTCACCATTCCCGCCCATGCCCAGGCCCGCATTCTGCTCGAGCGTCATGCCCTGACCACCGCCTGGCCGGTGCTGCGCCTGTCGGGCGGCGCGCATGCGCGGATTCGAATGATCTATGCCGAAGCGCTCCGCAGGCCCGATGGCCGCAAAGGCAACCGCGATCGCATCGCCGGCAAGCATATTCTCGGCGTGGATGATGAGCTGATCGCCGATGGCTCTCCGCTTCGCTATTCGCCGCCGGAATGGCGTACCTGGCGGTTTCTCGAGCTGCGCATCCGCACCGCGGGCCAGCCGCTGCGGCTGTTATCTTTGCACGCCGATTACAGCGCCTTTCCGTTTCAACTGCGGGCCCGCATTCATGTCCACCGGCGCTGGTTGGAACAAACCTGGCGGGTCAGCTGGCGCACTGCCCGCCTCTGCGCCCACACCACTTATATGGACTGCCCCTATTGGGAACAGTTGCAATATATCGGCGATACCCGCATTCAGGCGCTGCTGTCGTATACCCTGACCGGCGATGACCGGCTGGCGAAGCAGGCCATCCGGCAGCTCAATCAATCGCGCATTCCCGCCGGCATCACCCAAAGCCGCTTTCCTTCCCGGCTGCCGCAGATGATTCCTCCCTTTGCCCTGATGTGGGTGGGCATGGTGCATGACTACTGGATGTACCGCGGCGGCCGTGCCTTTGTGCGGCAACAGCTGCCGGGCGTGCGCGCGGTACTGGGGTGGTTCAACCGCCGGCAGTTGCCCAATGGCCTGCTCGGCCCGCTGCCCTGGTGGAATTTCGTGGACTGGACCCGCGGTTTTCCCGCCGGGGTTCCTCCCGGCGGACATCGCGGCGAATCCGCCGCTCTCAGCCTGCAATACGCCATGGCGCTGCGCTATGGCGCGGAGCTGGAAAATGTCTTCGGACATGCCGGGCGCGCCGCGCACGATCAGCGGCGGGCGCGGGCCGCCATCGCCGCCGTGCGCCGGCTATGCTGGAATTCGAAGCTGGGCTTGTTCGCCGATACGCCTCGCCTTGATCGCTACAGCCAGCAGACGAATATCCTCGCCGTCTGGCTGGGCGTGGTCTCGCCCTCCCGCGGCCGGACCATTATGAAAAAAATTCTGGCCGATGAACTGCATCCCCGGCCGGCGGTCCAACCCCAACCCATGCCGGCTTTTCCCCGGCGCCCGAAAAGCATCGTGCGCCGGCCGGCGGCGGCCGCGCCATCTCATAGCCAGGCTGCCCGTCCGCCGTTCATCACGCCGGCCAGTTATTACTTCCGGTTTTATCTGGCCCGGGCGCTGGACCGGGCGGGGATGGGGAATGACTATATAAAACTGCTCGGCCCCTGGCGCGCCATGCTGCGGCGCGGCCTCACCACCTGGGCGGAAACGCCGCCGCCCACCCGCTCCGACTGCCACGCCTGGAGCGCCCATCCGGCCTATGATCTGTTGACCACCGTGGCCGGCATTCAGCCCGCCGCCCCCGGTTTTGCCCGGGTTACGATCGCGCCCCATCTCGGCGGCTTGCAAAACTTTTCCGCCGTCATGCCCACTCCGCTGGGCCGCATCCGGGTGCGGGAAGCCCAGGCGGGCAATGAAATGGATGCCAGCGTGACCCTGCCGGCGGCCATGAGCGGCCAGTTCCGCTGGCAGGGCCAGACGATCGCCCTGCACGGCGGCCCGCAGTCGTTCGTGATCAAGCCGCAATATTAAAACCAACGACCGTAAAAAATCCGGGACTTTGCCTTCATTCCAGCGTAAACTCGATGCTTTGGATGTATGAACTTCGCCGGCCACGGCGTATCGGGAGAGCGGAACATGGAAGCTTTGGGCATGATTGAAACCAAGGGCCTGGTGGGCTCGATTGAAGCGGCCGATGCCATGGTGAAGGCCGCCAATGTGGTGCTGCTGGGCCGTGAATATATCGGCGCCGGTTATGTCACCGTGATGGTGCGCGGCGATGTGGGTGCGGTCAAGGCCGCCACCGACGCCGGCGCCGCCGCCGCCCGGCGGGTGGGCGAATTGGTCAGCGTGCACGTGATTCCGCGCCCGCATAGCGAAGTCGAGCGTATTTTGCCCAACAAGGGCGTGGTCCCGGGCGATAAGAAATAGCGGTTTGGGATCATCATGATTCGCTCTGGCGGGCCGGACCGATTGCATGCTGGCCCGCTGAATCCGGTCGAGATGGAATCGGCTCATGGCGCGGCCATGGATTCAGATCTTCAATCAATTCAGGAAGCGCGTGATCTGGCCGAGCGCGCCTGGCGCGGCTGGCAATCCCTGCGCGACTTTTCCCAGGCCCAGACCGATGCAATTGTGGACGCCATGGCCGCCGCCGCGCAGCAGCATGCCCGGCGGCTCGCCGAGCTGGCGGTGCGCGAAACCGGCTACGGCAAGCCGGAAGATAAACTTAAAAAAAATCTCTTTGCCGCCCAGCGGGTGCATGCCGCCCTCCGCGGCCTCCGGACCTGCGGCATCGTCGGCGAAGACCGCGAGGCCGGCATCGTCGAGATCGCGGTTCCGGTGGGGGTGGTGGCCGCGATTCTGCCCTCCACCAACCCCACCAGCACCGCCATTTATAAAACCCTGATCGCGCTCAAGGCCCGCAACAGCATCGTCATCAGCCCCCACCCCAGCGCCCGGCGCTGCATCTGCGAAACGGTAAGCGTGCTGGAAGAGGCGGCGCGCGCGGCCGGCGCGCCCGAAGGCGCCATCAACTGCTGCCAGCATCCCTCGCTGTCCGGCACCCAGGAGCTCATGCGTCATCGCCGCACCGCGGTGATCCTGGCCACCGGCGGCAGCGGCATCGTCAAAGCGGCCTATAGCTCGGGCAAACCGGCCTATGGCGTCGGTCCGGGCAATGTCCCGGTTTTTATTGACCGCTCGGCCGATCTGGCCAAGGCCGTGGCCGATGTGGTGCGCGGCAAAACCTTCGACTGGGGCACCATCTGTTCCAGCGAGCAGGCCATCGTGGCCGAGCTTGACTTAAAACCCCGCATCGTGGAAGAGCTGCGTAAACTCCATGCGCATTTTCTCAGCCCCGCGGAAGCCGCCCAACTCGCCCGCACCCTGATTCATCCCGGACAATTCATCGTCAACCCCAAATGCGTGGGCAAATCCCCCCAGGTTCTGGGCGAGCTGGCCGGCATCGCGGTTCCGGCCGAAGCCCGGCTGCTGGTGGCTGAACTCGATGGCATCGGCAGGGCTCATCCGCTCTCCGCCGAAAAGTTGTCTCCCGTGCTGGCGCTCATGTTTGTCGCCGATCGCAATGCCGGCTTCGAGGCCTGTTCGAACCTGTTGCACTTCGGCGGCCTCGGCCATACCTGCGTCATTCACGCCCAGGATGACGCCGTAATCCGCGAATACGGCCTGCGCATGCCGGCCTATCGCGTGGTCGTCAACAGCCCGTCTCCCTGGGGCTCGATTGGCCTTTCCACCCATCTGTTCCCGGCCATGACGCTGGGCTGCGGCGCGGTGGGCGGCAATATTACCTCCGACAACATCGGCCCCCGGCATTTGTTGAATCTGAAGCGTATTGCCTGGGAGAATCGTTCGCCGGAACTGGATCCAGTTCCGGGACATCCGGAGCGCTCTTCCAGCCCCGCTCCCGCCGCGACTGCCCCGCCACCGGTTTCCCTCGCGGCCACGCCTCCCGATCCCTCCCGCATTCGCGGCCTGGTGGAACGCATCCTCACCGAAAAAGGGCTCAACCCGGCGGTGAATTCTCAACCCACGCATGCACCGGCGCCGGCCGCCCCGGTTCCCCCACCGGCAGAAAATCAGGCGTCTCCGCTCGATTTCGTCTGTGAAGCCGATGTGCGTCAGGCTATGCGGCAAAATCACAAACTGCGGATCGGCCCTAAAACCCTGATCACCCCGGCGGCGCGCGATCTGGGTGAGCAGGAAAAAATATTTGAACCTGTTCCGCGGGAAGTCGGCAGCCAGGATAAAAAAAAGAACGATGCGGAATCGTAAGCAATTTTTAAAAAAATCAAAATCTTGCCTACACGCCTACACACATGCGCTAAACCATTGATTTCATAGCTAGTTACGCGTGGTGGGGGAAATACTTTTCCCCACCACACTTGGATTCTCCCCACACGGCCTTTGAATTCAATGATTTACAACTTACAAAGCGCAAACAGGATGCGATTTTGACTTGATTCGGCACTAATTCCTGCCTTTGAACCTGGTTTTTCTTCGCTTCACCACCTCATGCTGCGGCTCTCAGCGCCGAGGCCAGTGTCAGCCATGCGGCGACCGCCACCGCGCCCAGCACTAATACCAGTCCCAGCTCCAGATGCAGATGGGGCAGCGGCGTCCATGCCAGCCAGGCGGCGGCGCGGGCCGGCAGAAATAATTGGGCCGCGCCCAGGAGGCAAAAAGCGCCCCCGCCGGCTAGCAGTGTCCGGCCGGCGGTCAATTGCGCGGCGCGCGTGCGGGCGGCATCGCTCAGCTTCCGGCGCGCCATCCACCCGCCCACCGCCGCGCCGATGATGACCTGCATGAGCATGGTGCCCAGGCCAAAGGCCAGGCCGGGAGTAAAGGCCAGCCAGGGGCTATGGGTGGCCGGAACCAGCGTGGCATAAACCACCAGGGCAAAGGCGCCGGTGCCCCAGCCGGCGATAAAGCCATGCAGCAGCGGCAGCCACGCCCGGGCGTCAGTGCGCTCGGCCTGCGGATAGCCGAGATGATGCGAATGCAGCAGATGGGGAATGCGGCAGCGGCGCAGAATATAGACGCCCGAGGCCAGCATCACCGCGCCCACGATCAATGCCGTCATGGCATTCCAGCCCGGGGAGCGCAAAAAGGGCGACAGCGCGAACCAGGCCAGTTCGCAGGCCAGCGCGCGCTGCAGCGTGAAGCTGAGCGAAAACAAAAAACCGGCCCGCATGCCGCCGCGCCGGCTGTAGCTGCCGATGGCGTAGCTGAAGGTGATCGGCCAGGTGTGCTCGTCGGGCGCGATGCCGTGGACCATGCCCAACAGCAGCGCCAGCGCAAGAATGAGAAGCAGAGACATGAATATTCAAATCGTTGCCGCCACACGAGCCGGCGATGGCGGCATCTTTCATCATGCACGAATCAACACGGTTCGGTAAAAATATGAAAACAGGTTGCGGCGGCGGGAATCGAAGCTATGCCATGCTTATCTGTTGGTGGCCCTCGGCATGAATACTTCCCTGCCTTATCAGGCTCTTGTGCTGGTTTCCTTTGGCGGACCGGAAAAGCCCGAGGATGTTCTGCCCTTTCTCGATCGCGTGCTGCGCGGGCGCAATGTTCCGCCGGAGCGCAAGATCGAGGTCGCGGAACATTATCATCATTTTAGCGGCCAAAGCCCGATCAATGCCCAGAACCGCGCCCTGCGGCTGGAAATCGAGCGCGAGCTGCACCGGCGCGGCATCCATATGCCGGTCTACTGGGGCAACCGCAACTGGCATCCGCTGCTGGAGGACACGGCGCGGGAAATGCAACGCCAGGGAGTGGAGCGGGCGCTGGCGTTTGTGACCTCGGCTTTTGGTTCCTATTCCGGCTGCCGGCAATACCGCGAAGACCTGGACCACGCTTCCGCCGGCGCCGGCGGCGCAATTACATTCGATAAAATCGGGCCGTTCTTCCGCCATCCCGGCTTTATCTCGGCCCAGGCGCGGCGCCTGGCCGATGCCTTCGCCGCCCTGCCCCCGGAACGCCAAGCTGGCGCCCGGATTTTATTTACCGCCCACAGCATTCCCCTCGGCATGGCGCAGTCCAGCCCCTATGCGGCCCAGCTCGAAGCCGCCGTCAAGCTGACTTTGGGCGAATGGGCGCGATTGCAGCCCCATCTCGCACCCGTTGCCGGCCAGGCGCAGCTTGTCTATCAAAGTCGCAGCGGCCCTCCCGGCCAGCCCTGGCTGGAGCCTGATATTCTCGCCGCGCTGCGGTTGGCGGCGTCCGAAAACGCGCGGGAAGTGGTGGTGGCGCCGATCGGGTTTCTATCCGACCACATGGAAGTGCTCTATGATCTCGACTGCGAGGCCCGGCGCGTGGCCGGAGAGCTGGGCCTCGGCTTTTACCGGGCCGCTACCGTGGGCCAACACCCGGAGTTCATCAATATGATTGGCGAACTGGTGGAGCAATATCTGCGCGATCCGGCGCTTGACCGCTGCGATCCTTCCTGCTGCCAGTTAACCCATTAATTGAGCTGTGACAATTACTCCGGCCGCAGGGGGCGGCGCATGAGCGCCTCGATCGCCTGCCGCGGAGTACCCCCGTCAAACAGCACGCGGTGCATCTGGGCGGTAATGGGCAATTCGATCTGATTGCGGCGGGCCAGCTCAAGCGCGGCATCGCAGGCAGCGACACCCTCGGCCACCATGCCGCCTAACCCGGTTAAGCCTTCGGCCAATGATTTGCCTTGCGCCAGCGCCAGACCCAGCCGGCGGTTGCGGCTCAGCTCGCCAGAGCAGGTCAAAACCAGATCGCCCAGGCCGGCCAGGCCGGCGAGGGTTTCCGGGCGTCCGCCGAGAGCGACCGCCAGGCGGGTCATCTCGGCCAGCCCGCGTGCGATCAAGGCCGCCTGGGTGTTGCCGCCCAGTCCCAGGCCGGCGCAGATGCCGGCGGCGATGGCAATCACATTTTTCAGGGCGGCGGCCAGCTCCACGCCCACGCAATCGGAGCTGGCGTAAAGGCGCAGACTGGAGGTGGAAAAAAGCGCCTGGGCGGAGGCGGCAAATTCGGCATTGGTGCTGGCCAGCACCAGCGCCGCCGGCTCGCCGCGGGCGACTTCGAGGGCGAAACTGGGCCCGCTGAGCGCGGCCAGGCGCGAGCTTTGCGGCAGCTCGGCCGCCAGCACCTCGGTCATGCGGGCCAGCGTACCCCGCTCCAGTCCCTTGCTGGCACTGATGAGGCCAACGTCCGGTAGCAGATGCGGGCGCAGTTGGCGGGCCACGCCGCGCAAAACGTGGGAGGGAACCGCGACCAATATATGACTGGCGCCGGCAAGACAGGCGGCGAGATCGGCGGTGGGAGCAACGGTTTCCGGCAAAGCCTGGGCGGGAAGATATTTGGGATTCTCCCGGCGCGCGCGCAGCAGCTCGGCCAATTCCGGCGTATGGGACAAGAGCCGGATTTCCAGTCCCTTGCGCGCCAGAACAATCGCCAATGCGGTGCCCCAGCTTCCGGCGCCGATGATGGCGATGGGAGATGAATTTGCGGCTGTATCCGGCATGGGGTTCATGACGAGGCAGGCGGCTGGCGCGAAGCCGCGGCTGGGGAAGCACCGCCCCTCCGCCAGGAAAAACGATGTTCCGTGCCCGTCAACAGCCGGCGCAGATTGGCGCCATGGCGGATCACGATCAAAACCGCGGCGGCCGCGGCCGCGGCATAAATCACGGCCGGATAGGCGCGGCCGTACGTCAGGGCCATCAGGCCGGGCAGAAGCAGGCTGGCCAGCATCGAAGCCAGCGAAATATAGCGGCTCACGGCGACAATGAGCACAAAGAGCACCAGCGTCCAGGCCACCGCGCGCGGCGCCAGCGCCAGGAATACTCCCAGCCCGGTTGCCACTCCCTTGCCACCCTGAAACTTCAGCCAGGGCGTGAAAATATGGCCCGCCAGCGCCAACAGCACGGCCGCCGCCAGCCAGTACCACGCGGCGGAGAGCTGCGCGGGCGCGTGTGGCATCGGCGGCGCCGGCAAATGCAGCCAGTGCGCCGCCAGCCAGACCGCCAGCCATCCCTTGGCCGCATCGCAGAGCAGCGTCAGCAAGCCTAATCGGGCGCCGGCGCGGCGCATCACATTAGTGGCGCCAATGTTGCCGCTGCCCTCACGGCGAATATCCTGGCCATGGCGCCAGCGGTAGAACAGATAGCCACTCGGGATGGAGCCCAGCAGGAAGGCAACGGCGGGAATCAGAATGGCTGGCATAGCGGGCGAATTTAAGGATATAACACCAGCGTGTGCCGCAGACGGGCGGCGACGGCGGCGTGCGTAAACCACAGCGGCTCGCCCCGGCCGGCGAGCCAGGCTGGATATTGATCGCGGTAATGCGGGCTGAAGGGTTCGCCCGATTCTCCGGAAAACAGCGTCAGCGTGGAGCGGTTCCAGTGTGCGAGATCGGCGGTGAACCGCATGCTCGGCCCAATGCCGTGCATGTTGGCCTTCACCGTCCAGCGGCCGCCGCCGACACCGCGCGGGCCGAAATCGGCGCGGTCGCGCAGCAGCCAGAAATGATCATAAAACGGGTGCGGCACAAAGAAGCGGTTGAAGCGGCCCCAGCGCCAGCGCGCGGCTTTGAGCCGGGAAGCGCCGGTGACCCGCGCCAGGGCGTCAAGCGTCAGTTGATCCCAGGCGGCGCGCGCTCCGCGCGCCCGCGCCAGCGCCTGGTATTTTCCCGGCAGCCATTGCGCCGGGGCCTCGCGCAGCCAGCGGAGCCAGACCAGCGGTGATTCGCTCCAGCGGTAGCGCGCCGCCAGCCGCGCGCCCAGACGCGCGGACAAAACCATTTGCAGCAGGTTCCGCGCCGTCAGCCAGGTCAGCGTGGGGGCGACCGCATGCGGCGTCATATCGCCGTGAAAGGCGGCTAGTATTTTGAGGGCCCGCGCCAGATTCGGCGCCGCATGCCACCCGCCGGCTTCGGCCCGGCCGGCGGCGGCCACGAGATATTGCGCCAGCTCGGCGTCGGGACGCGAATGAATATCCATCTGGATCTCAGGCATCTGCCCCGGCGGCCAGCGCGGCTTCCGGCTGAGCAAACTGGCAATGCGATGAACGCGAAACGGCGCTTCCCACTGGTGCGATAACGGATAGCGATACCCAGGCGGAACGATGCGGTTATTGGCGGTGACGATCATGCCGGAGGCGGGATTATAGACCGCGGGCAGGTGTTGAAATGGAATCCAGCCGCGCCAGCCCACGCCACGGCGCGCGCCCGATTGCGGCCGCCAGCCGCGCCCGTGTCCGCGCACCGGCAGCCAGCCCGCGGCCTGATAGCCGATATTGCCCTGCCGGTCGGCATAGACGAAATTCATCGCCGGCCCGGGAAACCTGGCCAGCGCGGATTGGAAATGCTTCCAGTCGTGGGCGCTATCGAGATGCAGAAACGCGCCCACCGCATCCAGCGCGCCGGGCGCATATAAAGTCCAGTCCAAAGCCAGCAGACGGTGATCCGCGGCTCCCACCACGGGTCCGCGCGGCGTCAGCCAGATCAGTTGCCGGACCTGGGCATGGCCGGCCACGGAAATTTTCGCGATGTGATAGCGCAGCGGCCGCCAGCCCGAGGCCCGCTTGATCTGCGGCAGGTTCGCGTTCGCCAGCGCCGCTTTCAGATCGGCCGGCGCGCGGCCGCGGGCCAGCATTTTCCAATCGCCGGGCGCCAGGCGCGGCTGACCGGGAATGCGCAGTTGATAGCGATAGACTTGCTGCGCTTCGGCGCCCAGATTGGTCATGCCCCAGGCAATATGGCGGTTATGGCCGATAATCACTCCGGGTATGCCGGCCAGCGCCGCGCCGGCGACATGAAAGGAATGAATGCGCGGCTGGCTGGATATCCGCACCGGCTGCGATACCGCTGTTCGCATGGCGGGATGGGACGGTCGCGCCCGGGTGGATTTCTGGCGGGCATGGGGCTTTGCCGCAACCGCGCCTGGCCGAGCATTTGCTGCCGGCCGCAGGCGAAGATCCACCGTCCACCAGACGCCGGGAACCTGATAATGCAGATGCGGATCGTTGGCCAGTATGGGTTGGCCGTTCGTGCTGCGCGAGCGCGCCAGCACCCAGTTGTTGCTGCCGGTGGATCCGGATCGCTGGAAAGACGGCGGCTGTAAAAATGCGGAAAGCGCGGAAAGCATGGATAAGCCGGGCTGAATTGCGCTCCGCCGCGGGTCGAAAACATTGCCGGCCGGCAGCATGGCCGATGCTTTTGCCGTTGGCAATTCCTGTCCGGGGTAGAAATCGAGCCGGGAGCGGGTGGGAAATATCTGCGCCGTCAGTTTCGGGCCAAGCTTGCGCAAAATGGCGGCATAGGCCAGCTCGCGATGGTAATCGTTCGTCATCTGCATGAACATGCTTGCGTCTATGGCCAGACTGTCGGCATCGGTCCAGGGCGCGGGCCGGTAGCGCAGCAGCGTAAACTCGAGCGGCAGATGCGAGAGATTGCCGTTGATGAAGGCATTGACGCCGTCGCTGAAATCCTGCAGCGCCCGGCCATCGGCGTTGGGCAAGTGCCGCATCGCCTGTTGCGCCATCGCACCCAGGCGCAGTTGGCGCAGGCGGCGATCAATCGGCAGGGCGCGCGGGCCGAAAACGGCGGCCAGTTTGCCCTCCGCGAAGCGGCGCAGCAGATCCATTTGAAATAACCGGTCCTGGGCCATGGCATAGCCTTGGGCGAATAAAAGATCGCGCAGATGGCTGGCGGTAATATGCGCCACCCCGAGTTTGTCGCGCTGGATGGTGACCGGCGCGCGCAGGCCGGCCATCAGGATGCGGCCGTCCCGTTGCGGGCGGGCGCGCCAGATCAGGCCGCCAATGATCAGCCCCGCCAGCCCGAGCAGGATGGCCAGATAAATCCCCAGGTGTATGAGCCATTTGCGCCACCAGGGCGGGGATAGCGCCTGGACCGGATTCAGCACGGGAATAATGCTCATGGGCAAAACCTCATCATAGCTTGTCTGTTTCCGGCTGTGATCACGGCATGAGACGATACAAGCATGATCCAGACCTTGTTTGGACCGGAAAAAAAAGCCGGTTTTCTGGAGCGGCTGCAGAACAAAATGGCCGGCGCGGTGGAAAAAACCCGCGCCTCGCTGGTCAGCCGCGTGGATGAAATCCTGCGCGGCAAAACCGAGATCAGCCCGGAAACCCTGCGCGAGCTGGAAACCGCGCTGATCGCGGCCGATGTGGGCGCGGCCACCGCCCGGGAGATCATCGCGCATCTGCGGCAAGCCGCCGCCGCCGAGCCTCATATGGACGCTGAAACCGCCCGGCAATTGCTGCAAAACGAACTGATCCAGTGTCTGAAGGTTGCCGTCCCGCCGGTTGAGAACGCGGCGCCGCCACGCGTGATCATGCTGGTGGGAGTAAACGGAGCGGGCAAAACCACGACCCTGGGCAAGCTGACCCAGCGCTACCGGGACGAAGGTAAAACCGTGATCTTGTGCGCGGCCGACACCTTCCGCGCCGCGGCGGGAGAACAGCTGCAAGCCTGGGCCGAACGCACCGGCACTGAAATGATCCACCAGAAACCGGGCGCCGATCCTTCGGCCGTAATCTTCGATGCCTTGACCGCCGCCAAAGCGCGCGGCACGGATTGCGTGCTGATTGACACCGCCGGCCGGCTGCACACCAAAGACAATTTAATGCAGGAGCTGGCCAAGATGCGGCGCACCGCCGGTCGGGTGATCGCTGGCGCGCCGCATGAAATTTATCTGGTGCTCGACGCCACCACCGGCCAGAATGGCCTGCAGCAGGCGCGGCAGTTCACCGCCGCCGCGGGCATCACCGGCGTGATCGTGACCAAGCTCGACGGCACCGCCCGCGGCGGCATCGTGATCGCCATCGCGCGCGAGCTGAAACTGCCGGTCTGCTATGCCGGAGTGGGTGAAAAACTGGACGATCTAATACCGTTTCAGGCCGAAACTTTCGTTCATTCGCTGTTTGGCGGCACAGCCGCATTTCTTTAAGGCGAAACCATTTCGCAACTTCCCGGCCGAAGGCGGGGTTTGCGAACCGTGATGGAGGTTGGAATTCTATTTTCATTCATAGGCGCGGAACCTAACCGGAAACCCCGCTCTTCGGCCTGCGATCTCGCATGGCTTGCCAGCGGCTCGGTCGCTGTGTCATTTAGAATGAACCATGGTTGTGAACGACTCTGAAGCCATGCGCCGGGCCCTGGAGCTGGCCTACCAAGGCGCGGCGCTCAGCTCCCCTAACCCGCGCGTGGGCGCGGTGATCGTGCGCGGGGGCGGCGTAGTGGGGGAAGGATTTTACGAATATGCCGGCCTCAAGCACGCCGAAATCCGCGCCCTGGAAGCGGCGGGCGAGCGCGCCCGGGGCGCGGATTTGTACGTAACGCTCGAACCCTGCGCCCATACCGGCCGCACTCCGCCCTGCACCCGGGCCATTATTCAGGCCGGCGTGCGCCGCGTCATCTGCGCGCTGCCCGACCCCAACCCCGGAGTGCGTGGCGGCGGGCTGGAAGAGCTGCGCCAGGCGGGCATTGAAGTCACCACCGAAGTGCTGGAGCCGGAAGCCCGGCGCATGAACGAAGCCTGGCTGAAATGGGTCACCCGCGGAGAGCCATGGGTCATTCTGAAAGCCGGCATGACGCTGGACGGAAAAATCTCTACCCCGCCCACGTCCTTCGATGAAGGCACGCGCACTCACGAATGGATTACCTCGCCCCAGGCCCGCTGGCATGTGCAGCAGTTGCGCCACGAACAGGATGCCATCCTGGTGGGAGTGGGCACGGTGATCAGCGACAACCCGCTGCTCACCGACCGCACCGGTCTGCCCCGGCGCCGGCCCCTGCAGCGGATTATTCTCGATAGCACGCTGCGCCTGCCGCTGGACTCGCGGGTGGTGCAGACCGCGAAAGAGGATGTGATCGTCTTCTGCACCTTCGCGGAAAGCCATAAGCGCCGGGAACTGGAGCGGGCGGGAGTAAAAATTTTTCAGGTGCGGTCGGAACGCGGCCGGCCCGATATGGGCGAAGTCATGCGCCTGTTGGGCAAATCGGAAATTGTTTCGCTGATTGTGGAAGGCGGGTCGCTGGCCAACTGGACGGTGCTGAACCAAGGCTGCGTGGATAAAGTGTTTCTTTACTATGCGCCCAAGATTCTGGGCGGAACCGAGTCGGTGCCGCTGGCCGGCGGCGCCGGCTACCGGCGGCTGGCCGAGGCGGTGACGCTGGGCGAAAATTACCGTTTACACCGGTTCGGGCCGGACTTCGCCATTGAGGGATATGTGGTCAGGCAATGACGGCCGCGCGGCCAAGGTTTTCCTTATGTTTACTGGATTGATCGTAACCACAACTCCTGTGCACAGCCTGCGCGGCCAGGCCGGAGGCGCGATCTTGAAGCTGGTGGCTCCGGCGCCGGAGGTGCTGGCGCCGGAGCGGCTGCCTCTGGGCGGAAGCCTGGCGGTCAACGGCTGCTGCCTGACCCTGGCGGGCATAGAACGCGAACAGGGAAAGAAATTGTGGGTTTTTCAACTCGCGCCCGAAACCCTGGCCCGCACCGCGCTGCGGCGGCTGCGGCCGGGCGTGAGTGTCAATCTGGAACCGGCGCTGCGGGCCGGCGACGCGCTGGGCGGACATTGGGTGCAGGGCCATGTGGATGCCACGGGAATCATTGTGGACTTGAAACGCCTGCGCCCCGGGCATCAATCCAGGCCGTCCGGAGCGCCGGACCATTCCTGGCTGCGGCTTGAAATACCCGCAGAGTTGCTGCCGCTGGTCGCCGAAAAAGGCTCACTGGCGGTGGATGGCATCAGCTTGACCGTGGCCCGCATCTCCGGCGGCATCGCCGAATTCACAATCATTCCGCATACCCTGCGCCAAACCAGTCTGGGGCAGCTCCAGGCCGGGAATCTGGTGAATCTGGAAGCCGATCTGATCGCCCGCTATCTGGCGCGGCAATTGACGATGCAAACCCGCTCAGGCCGCACAAAAAAATCCTCATTGCAACCTGCCGAACTGCGCCGGCAGGGATTTTAAGCGGACCGCGCGATACGCATCAATGACGGGACTGCAAGGCTACGGCGCGGCGGAGCATGCGGTAATCGGGAGCGGGAAATTGTCGGCGGAAATTGGGATTATTCAACAGTCGGCGCCGGCGCCAGGGCGGCAGATGCATTAAGCGCTGAAAGGCGCGGGCAAGATGGCCGCGGCGGCGCGCCGGCAGCTGCTGCCAGCGCCGAAAAATCTGGCGCATCTGGCGGCGCTGGCGCGGGGTCATCCGGCCCAGCATGCGCAAGCGGGCCAGCACCTGGCGCTGACGCCGGGGCGGCAGCGAGTTGAACCAGCGCAGCTGGCGCACGATTTGTTGCCGCCGCCAGGCGGGCAGATGGCGGAAGTTAGGGTCCTGGCGCAGCCGCCGCAGGCGCTGGCCGGGAGGAAGTTGAGCCAGCTTCGCTAGTCCCAGGCCCAGCTGCGGTTTTCCGCGGCGCAAATTGGGACCGCGCCGCCCGGGTCTCCTATACGCTGGACCGCGATTCGGCCGCTGGACATACGCCCGGGCCGGAGCATGAAAGCGTGGCCCGGCCATGCGGCGCTGAGCCCATAACCCGCCGACCAGGCAGAGCACGCTCATGATCGCGGCCCGCAGGCCGCGCCCGTATGCGTGACGCAGGCGCGATCTGGGAAGGGACTGAGGCATTTTATGCCGCCTGGCCGTGCCGGTTGGGTTTAATTAGCATACGTCGTGCTGCTGGCAGCGCCGGCCGTATTGCCCGCGCTCGTGCTCAAGAGGGGGAAATTCGTCAGCATGCCGCGATCGTGATTGAGGGCCTGCAGGTCGCGCACCACGCCCCGGGCAGGCGCCGGTGCGGGGGCCACCGCGGCGGTATGCGGCCAGGCGAGAATGCCCAGGCAGATGGCGGCCAGCAAAGTGCCGCTGGCGGCCGCCAGCCGCAGCCGGCCAGGATGCGGCACGCCATCCCAGGACTCAAACCAGCCCCGGATCCGGCTCCCCACCGAGCGCCGGGGCTTTGCTTCGAGCGCGAGTTGCCGGCGCAGACGCAAGGTCAGATCGGGTGGGAGCCGCGTTTCCGGCTGCCAGGCGTCCAGCGCCGATTGCATGTGGGTATGCTGTTCCCAGGCGGCCCGGCAGCGGGCGCAACTTTCCAGATGCCGCACCGCGGCAACCGGCGGCGCGGCATCCATCCACGATTGACGAACCTGGCGGCAATTCATAACTGACTCCTCGGCGGCCTAGCCGGGCATGGCTTCCAACTGCTCCAACTGGCCGCGTAACACCTCGTAAGCGCGAAACAAGAGCGATTTGGTGGCACTGACGGAAAGCTGCAGGGCTTGGGCGATTTCGCGATATTCCATCTCCTGGTATTTGTGCAGGATCACCGCCGCTCGCTGACGCTCGGGCAGGCTGGCAATCGCCTGCTGCACCCGGCGCCGCCACTCCCGGCGCATCAGCCGGGTTTCGATGCCCGGCCGGCCATCCGCAGCATCGGGCGGGTGGCCGCCCTCGGTTTCCGGCTCATCGAGCGAAGCCTGGTGAGCCTCGGCCCGATGGTCGCGGAGATAGTTGAGCGCCAGATGGGTGGCAATGCGATAGAGCCAGGTGGTGAAACGAGCCTGGGGCCGGTAGCGCTCTCGCGAACGATAGACCCGCAGAAACACGTCCTGCACCAGTTCTTCACTCACGCCGGGATGCCGCACCAGGCGCAGCATATAGCCGGTCAGCGGGCGCTGATAACGCAGCACCAGCGCATCAAAACAGGCCTCTTCGCCTTGCTGGAAACGCAGCATCAGCGCCGCGCCCGCATCCACATCGGCCGATGCGCCGGCCAGGCCGTCCGTTAGCTGGTCTTCGATCACCAACGCATCCCTCGCATCCGGGGCATCGCCAAAGAACCACTGCTGACTGATTGAACCCCAGATACCGGCAAAAGTTGCGGCTATTGGCTGCCAAAGTTGACTTTGGGCGGGGCCGCGCGATAGGCGGGATTGGTCTTGAAATAATTCGGATCAATCCGGAAGCCGCTCATGTTGGCGATGATGTTGCTGGGAAAACTGCGGACATAGGTGTTGTAAGCCTGAATGTCGCGGTTGTATTTGTGGCGTTCGACGGCAATGCGATTTTCCGTGCCCTCGAGCTGATCCTGCAGGGCCAGAAAGTTGCGGTTGCTTTTCAGGTTAGGGTAGTTTTCCACGATCATCAGCAGATGGCCCAGCGCGCCATCCAACTGGTTATTGGCCGCCATGGTCTGGCCGCGGGTCTGCGCTCCGCCCAGGGCGGCGCGGGCGGCGGTGATTTCTCCGATCACCTTGGTTTCATGCGCGGCAATGCCTTTGACGGTGGCGACCAGGTTGGGAATCAGGTCGGCCCGGCGCTGGATGACGACATCCACCTGCGACCATTGCTGGTGCACCCTCTCCTGCAGCGCCACCAGGCGGTTATAGCTGGAAGTATAGGTGCTGATCGCCATGAGGATCAGCACTGCCAGAACGATAATGACGATGAGCCAGGGGCGCATGGCGCCGCGGTTTTTCCGTTTCACGCGAGTTCCTCCAAACCACGCTCCACCCGCTGAATGGAGTCAAGATACTGGGCAAATAAAGAATGCAACTGGGTTTTCGGCAGATGGCCGTGATTCCGATGCGCGGCCAGCAGCGTCTGGCAGGCATCGGAAGAAAACTGAAAGCGCCGGGCGGCCGCCGCCAGGGCTTCGCCGCGGCTCGCCGGCCAGGGCTCGCCGGCGGCCACCAGGGCATGGCGAAATAAAACCAGAAAGGTGCTGATGGAATCGAGCAGCAGCGATTCCAGCCGGCGCCAGTGCCGGCGCACCAGGGCATAGTTGGAGCGCAGGCGTATGAGCTGGGTGCGCAGATCGTGCTCGACCTGCAGGCGATGCAGCTCGGGATGCGAGGAAATGACGGAGAAGACATCGGCGCCGGCCAGCAGACGGTGCTGACGCTGGATGTCGAGGTATTCAATGGGAAATACGTCGCAGGAAGCTTTTTGCTCGTCCTGGCTGAGCACCACCACGGGTGGATTGCCCTGTTTGGCCCACCATAATTGGGCAGGAGCCAAGTCGTCGAGCAGCCCGGCGGAAACCGCATCCACAACCGCCAGAAGATTATGGTCCGAGCGATGGCCGCGCGGCTCCGAGCCGGCGGCGGAACCATACAGCACCAGGGCC
Organism: Acidobacteriota bacterium; assembly: GCA_021826505.1. Taxonomy (GTDB): domain Bacteria; phylum Acidobacteriota; class Terriglobia; order Terriglobales; family SCQP01; genus JAKAZV01. The sequence goes on from JAKAZV010000013.1 coordinate 17,908, forward strand.
TGCAGCCGCGAGCCAAGGACTGAGGTCAGCCAGGTGGTAATGCGGTCAAGTTGTTGTTGGGAAGTTAATTTCGCCATGGCTTTTTTACTGTGAGGCGGTTTTACCAGCCGCCGCTGGCCCCGCCGCCGCCAAAATTACCGCCGCCAAAGCCTCCAAAGCCTCCGCCACCGCCACCCCCGCCGAATCCACCGCCAAACCCTCCGCCGCCGAAGCCGCCGCCACCGAATCCGCCCAGCAGAAACGGCAGCCAGCAGCCCATGCCGCCTAGTCCCAAAGCACGGGACACCACCGAAACGATGATGATCAGAAAAATAAAACCCAGCAGGCCGGCAAGCGGATTGGCGCCGCGCGGCGCCGCCCCCGCTCTGCCGCCGTGGTTGAGCGTGCCGGGGTGAATGGAACCTTTGCCCATCCGGCGGGCCAGGGTTCGTTGGATATTGCCAAGCATGGCGGCAAAAACCGCACCGTAATGGCCGGACCGCAAGACCGGAATTTCCGCCCGCATCCAGGCGCCGGCATCGGCATCGGTTATATATGGCTCAAGACCGTAGCCGACCTGGGTCGTGTATTTGTGGTCTTTGACCGCGATCAGTATCAGCAGGCCGGTATCGTGGCCTTTGTAGCCTACCCCATTGCGATGTGCGACTTCATAGCCATACATGCCGATGGATCGGCCGCCGATCGTATTGACCGTCAGCATCGCCACCTGAACCCCCAGGCGGCGATCCAGTTGGCCGGCCCAATCGGCCAATTGCACTTTGCGATTCGGGCTGATAACGCCTGCTAAATCAGTAACATAACCCCGCAGTTTCAGCTTTCCTGCGGGTATGGCCTGGCTGCGGAGTGATCCGAACAGCGCCAGGCAGCAGGCGGCAATGAACAACGTGTTCTGGATGCGTTGACGCATGCTTCTTTGGTTATACGCCGGCCGGAGCCAAATACTTGCAATTGATTCCCATAGGCGGATTCTCATTGTCCGCTTTTCTAAGCTCTGAAGTCCAGTTGCGTTGATGAATGACCCCGGAGTGTGCGTAAAGACCGAAGGTGGGGAACTGCAAAAAATGAAGGCTTCATGGCCATGAATAAAGCCTTCATGCAATGCATCGCAATTTTCAGGCTGATCATCAAGTTAAAAGTATAGGACTTGGGGATCGTTCAAAATGGTTACGAAAATCAGGAGCAAGCGATGAATCGAACGCTGGAAAGTTTAATGATCTGGGGTTCGCTGGGAGCCGGCGTGGGCCTGCTCGCCAGTGGGCACAAAAAAGCCGGATGGGCCATCATCAGCATCGCGCCCGCGACGGTGTCCATTCGGCATCCGCGAGCGACCGTGCGGACATTGAGAGCAATACCCCAGGCATTGCAGGCTTCGGGACGAACCATGGCCGCCTCCGGTCAGGCCGGCGGCAAAGCAATATGGCGCAGCGCCGAAGTGATCGCAAAAGGCATCGTGGTGGCCAGCAAAATCGCAAATAGCGCGGCTTAATCAGCTATCTTGTCATGCCATTGGCATGTAATCTGCCGATGTTCCGGACTGATGATATTGATTTGCACGTCCAGCCAACCGGCTGCAAACCATGATGGATTGCCGGCTTGCGCTAATTTTGCTCCCCATTCCACCAGCACCAGCGAGGATTCGTCACCGGCCGGGTGTGCGATGAAATCATCTAAGCCCAGACTGGCCAGATCACGGGCGGACTCCAGGCGATACAGATCGAGGTGGTAAATGCGCAAACCCGGCGCCGCGTATTCATGGATCAGAGTGTAGCTGGGGCTTGCCACCTCGGCTTCGCTCTCTGCCGCGCCCAGGCCCAAGATCAAGCCCTTGGCCAACTGGGTTTTTCCCGCACCCAATTCCCCCTGCAATAAAATCAGGGGGGGATGGGGCGTTAGATGAGCGAGATGGCCACCATACTCTCGCGTCCGGGTTTCAGAGAACGAATGAAAATTCCGTAATTCCGCGGGAATCACCATGATTTATTGGATTTCCCACGGCATGTCGGGTTCAGGTTCCATTTCCTGCCGCAGCGCATCCGGCAGGGCCGCAATGACATCGGACGCCAGCAGTGTCATGTCCGTATTCTGATGCATGGCGCAATCGGCGGCAACGCCGTGAATCCGCACAGCCGCGCCGGCCAGGTGAAATGGATCCGCATCGGGGTTTTGGGCCCATAAACCAGCGATTAAACCGGTGAGGACATCACCCGAACCGCCTTTGGCCAGCCCGGGATTGCCGCTGATATTGATGCCCACACGGCCATCGGGAGCGGCTATCAGGGTGCGATGGCCTTTCAGAATCACTATCGCGTGCAAACGAGCTGCAAGATTGACGGCCAGCCGCAGGCGGTCATTTTGCACGGCCGCCGGCGTGGTCCCCAGCAGACGGGCCATTTCACCCGGATGCGGAGTCAGGATCGCGCCCAGCTTGCCGCGTTTCCGCGCGATCGTGGCGGCCATGGCGGCCAGCATTTCCACATGGCCGGCAAAAGCATTCAGTCCATCGGCATCGAGAATCCAGGGTATAGGAGAAATAGAGAGCAAATGCCGGATGGCAGCGCAGGTTTCCGGCTGCTGGGAAAGCCCTGGGCCAAGAGCCATCAGCGTTTTGCCATGAAATAACCGATCCAGCCAATCCTGGGCGTGGGCGCCGGAATCCAGCCATCTCCCTGCCAGGGTGCCATCCGCAGTCTCCGGCATCGGTTCGGTCATCAGTTCCGGACAGTGCCCGGCTACCAGCGGCAGACAGGATTTGGGTGTGGCTACGGTAACCAGACCCGATCCGGTCTTCAATGCCGTTTTACCGGCCAGGGCTGCCGCCCCGGTCTTGCCCAGGGAACCGGCGAGCAGCAGCACATGGCCGAAATTTCCTTTATGAGAAGCCGGGACGCGGGATTCCAGATAGGGTTGCGTTTGCCGGCGGCGGATGACCGAAAATTTGAATTCAGGCCGTTCCAATGCCACGGCCGGGGTGCCGATATTGACCACACGCACACGGCCCACCCGATCCGCATAGGGCCCCAATAAATGACCCATTTTAGGCGCAGTAAAGGTCACCGTCCATTGAGCGCGCACAATCGCCGGTGCTCGGGCCGCAAGCGCGGTGCTGGAGAACTGCGCATTTCCCGGCAAACCTGAGGGCAAATCCACCGCGACCACCGGCACTCTGCTCTGATGAATGGCTTCAATCAGTTCGGCTTCCAGACCTTGCGCCGGCTGGGTCAAGCCCGCGCCTAAAATCGCATCCACGATCAAACCAGCCTGACGCATTTCGGACAACGGGCGCGGCCAGACGCCCGGATCGAACAAAAGCATTATCTCCACTTGTGGCGTTTCCTGGCGCAGCCGCGCCCAGGCCGCCTGCGCATCCTCAGTCACCGGCAAAGCCGTCAGCCAGACCTTGACCGGGTCGCCGGCCGCTGCCAGATGGCGGGCGGCCACCATTCCGTCGCCGCCATTATTGCCTTTTCCCGCCAGCACGAGAACGGGAGCGCGAACCTGCCGAGGGAATTCCCGGACAATGAGTTCCGCTACCGCCGCGCCGGCCTTTTCCATTAATACTGAGCCCGGCACCCCATACTCAGCGCTGGTGAGCCGGTCCACTTGCCGCATTTGTTCAACCGTGAGGACGCGCATAAAGACGGGATTATTATACGCAAACAAAAGCCCGCACCAGCAGAAGCCGGTGCGGGCCCTGAGATCGCAACTCCGTGCAGCTTAGTAAGAGGGGCTAACCATGCAACCGCTGCAGACGGTGGCGTGATGGGTAATCACACCAGTCACAATGGCGGGAACAGCGATAATCGCCACCGCAACGGGATAGGGAACGGTGCGGCCGCCTCCACCCATGCCGGCGCCTCCGCCCATAGCCATGCGGGCGGCTTTGCCGGAAGCAATGGTAAAGGTTTTACCGGAAGAAGTCACCTGCAGCGCGCCATGGTTAGCCACAATGTAAAGAACATTACGCTGCATACGGGAGACAGTATAAATTCCAGACTGCCCCGCGGGCGCAATGCTGATGTGCCGCACCAGCACCGGCAGACTGCCCGAGACACGCACCACGCCATAGCTCAGGCGCAGGCCATTGACGCGGGAGGCCAGGCGGAACCGGGCTTGCGCGCCGGCCAGAACGGCGGCATGCGGCAGCACCATGCGGGCGCCACCCTTGAGTCCAACCGCAACCACGTCGCCCGGCATAACCGCGGCGCCGCTGATCACGGACTGGCCATTCAGCGTGACTTGGCCAGCCAGGGGCGTAATCATGGCCGCGGGCTGAGCAGTGAGTGGCAGGCAGGCCATACCCCAGGTTAAAAATAAAGCCAGTGTCCAACGTGCATTTTTCATCTGTTTGATCTCCTTCAACAGTATTCGCGCGGCAGTCACCGCGCTTTCAGGGACCAGGAGATACCGATATACCTGCCCCAACCTACCAAAAACTATAGCACGAAAATAGAGAAAGTAAACCTAATTGCGCGGCTTCTTTTTATTCCCCCGGAGAGAGTGGTTCCGGCGGGATATTGGCGCCTGAATCAGCCGCATGCCGCGGTTTGCCGGGAAACACGGAACGGACGATCAGATAGAGCACGGGAATAAAAACCAGATTCAGGGTGGTCGCCGCCAGCATGCCGCCAAAAACCGCTGTGCCCACCGAATGCCGTGCGGCCGCCCCCGCGCCGGAGGCCAACATGAGGGGAACGATGCCCAGCATGAAAGCGACTGAAGTCATTAAGATCGGGCGCAGGCGAATGCGGGCGGATTCAAGCGTGGCTTCGAGCAGGGTGCGGCCGCGCTCGCGCAACTGCTCGGCAAATTCCACAATCAGAATCGAGTTTTTGCTGGCCAGGCCAATCAGCATGACCAGCCCGATCTGGCAATAGATGTCATCGTAGTAGCCGCGCAGCGCCTGCGCCGCTAGGGCGCCCAGCAAGGCCGCCGGCACCGCCAGCATGACGATGAACGGCAGTACCCAGCTTTCGTATTGCGCCGCCAGAGTCAGAAAGACCACCAGAAAGCCCAGCAGAAATAGAATGAGGGTTTTGCTGCCGGACTGGATTTCTTCGAGTGACAGACCGGTCCAGTCATAACTCATACCCCGCGGCAGCACCTTAGCCGCCAGTTGCTGCATGGTGGCAATGGCCTGGCCGGAGCTGTAACCGGGAGCCGCTGAACCGTCAATTTCGGCCGAACGAAACAAGTCGTAGTGGTTGATGGTCGCGGGCGCGCTGGTGAGATTCATGCGCACCAGGCTGGAAAGCCGGATCATCTGTCCGGTGTTGGAGCGCACATAGTATTGCCGCATGTCGCCAGGATTGTTGCGGAATTGCGGATCGGCTTGGGCATAAACCCGGTAGGCGCGGTGATTGAAGGTGAAGTTGTTGATGTAAACCGAACCCATGAAAGCCTGCAGGGCATCGGTGATCTGGCTGAATGGCACCTGCAGGTTCTGGGCGCGGTTGCGGTCAATGGTGACCTCAATCTGCGGATCGTTGGCGGTAAAAGAGCTGAAAAGGCTAGTCAGGCCGGGATTTGCATTGCCGGCGCGCACCAGGGCCTGAGTGGCCTGATAGAGCTTTTGCTCCGAAGCGCCGCTTTTGTCGAGAACTTCAAATTGAAAGCCGCCAAAGTTACCCAGACCGCGAATCGTGGGCGGGAGAAATGCCTGGACCATGGCGCCGGGAATCATAAACAGCGGACCCCGCAGGCGCGCCACCAAGGCCTGGGCGGAGTTTTGCGGACCCACGCGCTGGCCATAGGGCTTGAGCTGGATGAAGGCCATGCCGGAATTAGATCCGCCGCCGGCCAGGCTGAAACCCGCGACCGCAAAGCCGCCCTCGACTTCCGGCTGGCGGTCCACCACGGCGAGCACCTGATGCAAAATGCCCGAGGTATAGCCGAGAGACGCGCCCGGCGGAGCCTGGACCAGGATCATGATCATGCCCTGATCTTCCGGCGGAACAAAGGCCGAAGGTACCCGCTGAAAAACAAAATACGTCAGCCCCAGCACTGCGATAAAGATTAAGGCCATGGCCCAGCGCCAGCGCGCGGCCCAGTGCAGGATATGTCCATATATGCGGGTCAGGCCATGAATGCCGGCTTCCATAATCCGCCAGATGCCGGCCTTGGCCCGGACCTGGCGCAGCAATAGCGCCGACAGAGCCGGAGTCAGCGTCAGTGCGTTAAAGGCCGAGATGGCGATGGAAAAGGCGATGGTCACGCCAAACTGCCGGAACATGATGCCGGTGGTGCCGGGGAAGAGGGCCACCGGCACGAAGACCGAGATCAGGACCAGCGAGGTGGCAATGACGGCGCTGGTGATTTCCCGCATGGCATTCGCGGTAGCATGATGAGGCTCGCTTTCTCCCGAGGAGATATGGCGCTCGACATTTTCGATGACGACGATGGCGTCATCCACCACGAGGCCGGTGGCCAGCACCAGCGCGAACAGCGTCAGCGTATTGATGGAAAAGCCAAATAGTTTAATGAAGGCAAAGGTCCCGATGAGTGAAACGGGGATGGTGACGGCGGGAATCAGGGTGGTGCGCCAGTCCTGGAGAAATAAAAAGATGACCAGGATGACAAGCCCAATGGCCTCGGCCAGCGTGATCAGCACATCTTTAATGGATTCCCGGACGGGGATGGTGTTATCAAACGCGATCTTATAGACCAACCCCGAGGGAAACTGGCGGGATAATTTCCGCAGCTCGTTGCGAACCCCGGTATCCACGGCCAGCGCGTTGGCGCTGGATAACTGTTCGACCGCCAGCCCGATCACCTGATGTCCGTCGTATTCGAGGTGGCTGGAGTAATCCTGGGCACCGAGTTGGGCATGGCCCACGTCGCGCAGCCGCACCAGCCCCCCGCCCGGCGCGGTTTTCAGCACCACCGCGTCAAACTGACGCGGACTGGCCAGTTGGCCGGAGACGCGAACGCTGAATTGATATGCCTGGCCGGGCGGTGCGGGCGGCTGGCCGACGGCGCCGGCAGCGATCTGCACATTCTGCTGCTGCAGGGCGCTCAGCACATCGGCCGCGGTCAGGCTGTACTTGGCCAGCTTCAGGGGATTGAGCCAGACCCGCATGGCATAGGTGCGCTGGCCGAAGATAATGACATCGGCCACCCCCGGCACCCGTTTGATGGCATCCACGACATAGATGGAAATATAGTTGCTGATAAACAGGTTGTCGTAGGTCTGGGTGGGAGAAAAAAATCCGGCCGCCAGCACAAACCCGCTGGCCGCCTTGGTGACGGTGAGGCCATTGGCGATGACCGAGGCCGGCAGTTCACCTTCCACGCTGCTGATGCGGTTCTGCACATCCACGGCAGCCAAGTCAAGATTGCGGGAGACGTCGAATACGGCGGAGATGGTTACGGCGCCGGTATTCGTGCTGGAAGAAGAAATATATTTCAGGCCCTGGGCGCCGTTGATGGCCTCTTCCAGCGGAATGGTCACCGCCGATTCGACTTCCTGGGCGCTGGCGCCGTTGTAAACCGCCGACACCGAAATGGTGGGGGGCGCCAGGCGGGGATACTGCTCCACCGGCAGGCTGGGGATCGAGACCGCCCCGGCCAGGATAATGATCAAAGCGCAGACGGTGGCAAAAATGGGACGGCGAATGAAAAAATCAACCATGAAACTCTTCCACGTGGCTCAGGCAAGCGATTGTCATCCGGTTGAGGCGCCAGCCCCAGGTTCAGGAGTGCCGGGCTCCCGGCGCGGTCGGCAGCGGCAGGACCGGCATGCCGGTAAATAAAAACTGGGTATGGGAGACGATGATGTGCTGCCCTGCGCTCAACCCCTGCAGCACGGGATAACTGTTGCCCGTGATCGGGCCCAGCGTAATCGGCACCTGGCGCGCCATAAAGCCATGCCCCTGCGGGGCCAGCAGGAAAACAAAATCACGGCCGTTCACCAGCTGCACATCCAGCACCGGCACCAGCAGGGCGGCACGCGTGCCCCAGAGGATGCGGGCCTTGACTTCCTGCAGATCCCGCAACTGGCCTTGCCGATCAGAAATCCAGGCCTTGACCAGGATGGTCTGGGTGGCATTATCCACGCGCGGCGAGATGAACGCGATCCGGCTGCGGGCCAGCACCTCGCCGGACGATGAGATCAGTTGCAGCGGCAAACCCAGGCGCAGATCGGCGGCGCGGCGCACCGGCACCGGAACATAGACCTGCAACCGGCCTGGCTGATTGATCGTGGTCAGGAGCGTGGATGTAGTCACCAGATCGCCCAGATGAACCGGAATATCCCCGACGATGCCGGCCCGGGGCGCTGCGATGCGATAGTAGCCAAGTTGCTGGCGCTGCTGCTGCACCAGGGCCTGCAGCGAGCGCAGCTGGGCCTGGGCATTTGTATAGGTGGAGCGGGCCTGATCCAGAGCCTGCCGGCTGGCCACCTGGGCTTTATAGAGCGCCTGCTGGCGCCGTAATTCTTTCTTGTCGTAGGCGACCAGAGCGGCTTGCGCCTGCTCGGCCTTGAGCTGCGAAGATAAAGTGGCTTCCTGCTTGCGGGGGCTGATTTCCAGCAGCAACTGCCCGGCCTTTACCGACTGGCCGGCGTGCACCAGAATGCGGGAAATATAGCCCGTAACCTGGGCTTGCAGAGTAGCGGCATGCCGGGAATTGAGCGTGGCCACATAATCAGAACTGCGCGGAATGGAAGCCGGTTGGACGGTTAAGGTCGCCACCGGCATGGCCTGGGGGCCTTTGGCATGCGGCTCGACTTGGGATGAACAGCCCGCGATCCAATAGCCGCTGCCCAGCAGCATCAGCAATACAAGGCCCTGCCGCAAGCCAAGTGACTTAAAAAACTGCAACCCTTGTGTTTTCATCGGAAACACTATTTTACGTTGAATGGGCTGAATACATTACACACTGGGAACTTTTTTCCCCATCGTCAGGGCGCGGGCTTCCTGGTAGAAAGTCTTCAGGACCCTGCGGGGAGAGCGACTTCAGGCTGTAGCGTCACGGCCGCAAGATTGGTCGGGCGGCCTATGCTGATATATTCGTAGCCGAACGCTTCCAGCTGACCCAGAGGAAAGAGATTGCGGCCGTCCAGCACCAGGAGACGAGTCATGCGGGCGGCCATGGCAGCCCAATCCAGGGCCAGAAATTGCGGCCATTCGGTCAGAATCAGCAGGGCTTCCGCCTGCTCGGCCACCGCTTCACCCGATTCGCAGTACTCCAGCGCAGCAGAACCCTCAGGGGGAAGCAATTCGCGGCGCGCGCGCTCCATGGCCTGGGGATCATAGACCCGGATCCGCATGCCGACCCGCAGCAGTTCGCGCACAATCACACAGGCGGGGGAGAGGCGTATATCATCGGTGCCTGGCTTAAACGCCAGCCCCAAAACTCCCACCCGCTTGCCGTCGAGCACCCACAAGGCATCGCGCAGCTTGGCAATGAATTGCCGCGGCCGGGCGTCATTCATGGCCTGCACTTCGGCGAGCAGGCGGAAATCATAGCCCAGTTCGGCGGCGATTTCATGAAAAGCACTCAGATCCTTGGGGAAGCAAAATCCGCCGAAGCCGATGCCGGGGCGCAAAAACTGCGGACCAATGCGCGGGTCTAGACCGATGCCGCGCAGCACTTCTTCCACATTGGCGCCGGCCAACTCGCAGAGATCGGAAATCGCATTGGCATAGGTAATCTTCAAAGACAAAAACGAGTTGGCGGCGTGCTTGATCAATTCCGCGCTGGCGGTGCTGGTGGCCAGCCAGACCGGAGCACGCCATCCGCAGGCCTGAGCCGGCCGGCCGTGCGCGGGGCAATCGAAACGGCCCTCGAGCACGGGGGCGTAGAGCGCGCGCATGCAGGCCTCCGCACCGGCATGATCGCGGCCGATAATGATGCGGTCGGGGTGAAAAAAGTCGTAAATGCCGGTGCCTTCGCGCAGAAACTCCGGATTGGAGATCACGCCGAAGGTGAAACGGCCGTGGGCATAGGTGCGCAGGGTTTTTTCAATCCGCTCGGCCGTGCGCACCGGCACCGTGCTTTTGCCGACCACCCATTTATGGCCGCGGGCGACTTCGGCAATTTGCCGCGTGACTTGCTCGACTGCCGCCATATTGGCTTTGCCATCGCGATCGGGCGGCGTGCCCACACAGACAAAGATCACTTCCGCGGCTTCAATGGCGGCGGCAATTTCGCTGGTAAATTGCAGGCGCCGGGATTGCACGCCCGCGGCCAGAACGTCCGGCAGATGTTCTTCATATATGGGTAAACGGCCCTGGCGCAAGCCAGCGATTTTTTCCTTATCGCAATCGGTGCAGATTACATCATGGCCGATATAAGCCAGACAAGCGCCTGTGGTTAACCCCACATATCCAGTGCCAATCACGCAGATTTTCATACTGTTTTGGCCGCCTTACGAACGCAGACCTATTGATTATGCCATGGCCAGCCGGGCTGACCGTTTTCACTTCAGGCATGATTCGCAGTGGCATAGCCCAATCTTGAACGTCCCGAGTCATGGGAGTTTTATATTTTCATAAAAGGAAAATCTATTCTGCAATGAAACCCAAATCGCAGCATAATGAGAGTACCTAACGGCTTTTGCAGTGCAAAGAAAGCCATTACCGTGAGGAGATGATGACAACAATTACACAGACAAAAAAGCGTTGGCTGAAAGTCGGAACGGCCAGTTTCGCTCTCATAGCCCTCGGGCTAGGCAGCAGCGGATGCAAGAGAAAGAGCGCCCAGGACACACAACTACAGACCACCATCAGCAATCGGCTGGCGGCGGACCCCGCCCTGCAGGGACTCAATATTCAGGATCGGGTAAAGGGCGGCGTGGTAACCCTGACCGGGACCGCGCAAAATTACCAGCAACTCCAGGCAGCTTCGCAGGATGCGCAAATGCCCGGAGTGAGCAAAATTGTCAACCAGATCTCAACTGTCAGCACGCCCGGAGTTCAGGCGGGCAATTCCGGCAATCAGGGGAATCAGGCAAATCCCCGGCCGGCTATGGCACGCCCCACTCCTGTGACTGCCCAAACGACCGCCGCGGCTCCCGTCATACGCTGGATCCAGGTGCCGGCGGGAACAAACCTGATGGTTCGCATCAATCAGCCGCTGGCCTCGAACCTGGCCCATGCCGGCGAAACCTTCAGTGGCCGGGTTGAGCGGACGGTAACGGTACGCGGACATCGCATTATTCCCTCCGGCGCCGCGGTGCAAGGGGTGGTGGTGTATGCCCATTCAGCCGGTCATTTTCGCGGCCGTTCCGGCCTGCGGCTGCGTCTGAACCAGATTACGATCCGGGGCCGGGCTTATGCCATGCAGACTTCGATCTGGCAAAAATTCACCTACGCCCGGGGCAAGCGCAGCGCGATTGCGATTGGCGGCGGGGCCGGCCTGGGCGCGTTGGTGGGCGCGCTGGCGGGCGGCGGCAAAGGCGCCGCGATCGGCGGCGCGATCGGAGCGGGCACGGGCACCGCGGTGCAAGGCTTGACGCATCCGCCGGAGATCCGCTTGCCGGCGGAAACCGGATTGCAATTTCAACTTGCCCGGAGCATTCAAGTCGAGCAGTAAATAAAAAAGGGCGGCCTACGGCCGCCCTTTTTTACACGTTCAGGATGGAAACTATTGCGCCGAAGCCGCGGCTTTGGCCTTGGCGGCGGCTACCGCTTTGCTGACCGCCAGCGAGCGGTTAAACCAGTGATTGGCTTTTGCCAGATACACCTTGCTTTGCTTCGCATTCCCGCAGGTAAGATCGGCGTCTTCGCGGTAGAGCAAATTCATGTAGGTCATGGCGTTGACGTATTGCGGATTAATTTCCAGTGCCTTATGCATCATCTGCAGTCCCTGCTGCACCTTGGGCAGGTTTTGCGCCGCCAGTTTTTTACAAGCCTGAATCACTTTACGGGGCGTGCCGGGAGTGATGAAGGACTTGGTGGGATTGGTGATGCCGAAGCCTTCGCGAGCGGCAATGCGGGGCTTGTAGGAAGCATTCCAGTCAATCACCCCGATCGTGTAGTACGGATCGGGATTATTGGGCGCGATTTGAATCTGCTGGTTGTAATATTTTTCGGCTTGCTTCATTTTGCCCATGCCGAAATAAATGGAAGCGATTCCCGCCACGGCATTGGCATTGTTTGGCTGCCGTTTCAGAATGCTGGAATAAGCCCGAATGGCCTGCTGGCCGAGCCGGAGATTGTCGGGTGAAGGATTGTTGGGAACGAACTGCGTCTGGTAGGTCGTGGCCAGAAATAAACGCGCGGTCAACAGCGTGGGATCAAGCCGGACGGCTTCCTTGAAGTGCTGGGCGGCGGCGCTGAACTGGGCCGATTTGTAGGAGCGCACGCCCTTATTGAGCTGATCGCGGGCCTTCAATTTGTCACAGCCCGCCAGTAAAATAAATGCGCCCGTCAGCACGGCACAAATCACCAGGGTTGCCAATCGTTTCATAATCCAAATCTCCTCTGTAAGCTTAGTTCCGGGCCGGGATGGGCCGCGATCGGAGCCTCAGTGTCCGGCCAGCATTTTCGGGGTCAGGATGCCAACTTTAATGGTGGGGTCGACGCCTTTGGCAATATCCACCACGCGGGCCACGGCGGCAAAGGGAATGTCCTTATCGGCATGAACAAACATGACTTTTTCCGCCCGGGTCTTATAAATCGCCTCCAGCTGATCGCCCAGGGTTTTCCAGGTCACCGCGGTCTGATTGATCATGACTTTGCCGCCATCAAGCACCTGCACAACGATGGTGGCGTTATTTTGCGGCGTCTGTTTGTGTTTGTGATGATTGGGCTGGGGCACCAGGGTATGCAGGCCATGCGGCTTGAGGGGTGTGATCACCATGAAGATGATGATGATCACCAGCAACACATCGATGAGAGGGGTGACGTTGATATCTGAACTGGGGCCGCCCTTTTTTCCGCCCACTGACATTGCCATAATGAATTCTCCTGATAACCGCCAAAGAACAGACGGCGAATTTAACCGTCCGCCTGTCCCGGCCAGCGAGCCGGCACAGGCCGTTTCGGCTTACTGCCCGACAATCACATTGCCATTGGCGTCAACTTTTTGAGTTTCCAGACCCAGCCGCGATACGCCCGCGTCCCGGACCGCGTCCACCACCTTGGCCACGCTTTGAAAGTCGGCGCGGGCATCGGCTTTGACGTAAACCGTTTTATTCAGGCGTTTTTTCAAGGCTTTACGCACCTGATCCGTGAGCGCGGCCGAAGAAACCATCCGGTTTTCCAGAAACACCCGGCCATCGCGTCCAATCGCGACGATAATGGCATTGGTTTTGCTGGCATTGGGCATACGCACCGCATTCTGGGCATCGACCAGCGTGACGTTGATGCCTTTGGTCAGCATGGGAGTAACGACCATGAAAATAATCAGCAGAACCAGCATCACGTCCACCAGGGGAGTGACGTTGATATCAGAATTCACTTCCACGCGTTGTTTGGGTAATGCCATAACAGCCTCACGATCCAGGATTTCGTCATGCCTGCACAGTCACGGACAATTTCAGCCTGCCGGCGCCGCGCGCCATCGAGGGCGCCGCGCGGCTTTAAAGCCACGCGGCGCGAAGGAGGATGCGGCACAATCCCAGCGCGGGCTGCCTACTTGCGCACCGCCGAGCGGCCGGAACGCTTGAGGAAGTAGTCCACCAATTCGCTCGAGGAATTATCCATTTCAATATCGAATGCCTCGACCTTGCTGGTGAAATAGTTATAAGCCCAAACCGCGGGAACCGCGACAAACAGACCGAACGCGGTGGTGATCAGAGCTTCCGAAATACCTCCGGCGACGGCGGCGATACCCGTGGTGTTGGTCTGGCTGATGGAGGTGAAGGCGTGAATGATGCCCAGCACCGTGCCGAACAGCCCTACGAACGGGCCGGTGGCGCCGATGGTGGCCAGCGAACCCAGGCCGCGTTTGAGCTCGGCATGTTCGATGGCTTCGGCGCGGTCCAGAGCGCGGCGGGAAGCTTCGATCTGTTCGCCGGGCACATCGCTGCCGGGATCATGAGCTTGAAATTCCGCCAGACCGGCGGTCACCACTTTGGCCAGATGGCTTTTCTTATTGCGCTCGGCGATTTTGAAAGCCTCATCGAGGCGTCCATTTTTGAGCGCCCCGGCCACCGCGGGAGCAAACTCACGCGACTGCCGGCGAGCGGCTGAATACACCAGCCAGCGGTCCACCATGACGCCGATCGAAATGACCGACATGATGAAAAGCACAACCACGACGGCCTTGGCGGCAAAACCCATCTGATGCCAGAGGCCGACGAAGTCAAAACTGACAGATCCCCCATGGGACTGCAGGAAAAAGTAGATCGCGTACAACATGCAGGGTGCCTATCCTCCTCGAAAATAATAGCCTGATTGTTACCAAAAACGTTGCCGACAGCACCAGCTTGGGCGGAAAGTCCGGCCCAGGCTGAACGAATCCGCCATGGCGGCTTGCACAATGCCCGCCCCCATATCAATCGCCCAGGGTGAAATTCACCCGGATTATTGAATCCACTTTCACCGGCACGCCATTCAGCAGCGTGGGAGCGTAGCGCCAGGTGCGCACCGCCTGCATCGCGGCACTCACCAAAAGTGCCGGGCCGCTGACGACCGATAAATTTTGAATCGTGCCATCCTTGGCAATGATGGCATGCAGCACCACCACGCCCTGAATATGGGCGGCCTTGGCAATCGACGGATATTCGACCGCTTCTCCACTGATCTTCTTGGCGGCCAGCACATTACCGCCAATCCGGACAATCGAAGGAGTGGGCGGGGGCGGGGCCGGTGCGGTGCCGGTTCCACCCAGAATTCCGTTGTATACGCCCGAGCCTGAACCCGGCAGGCTGCCCACCACGCCGACCGGAGCGGGAGGCGGGGGCGCGGTTTCCTTGATCATGGCGATCTTTTTAGGAATTTTTTTGGGCGCGATCAGCTGGCCATTTTTGATCTGGCTGAAGATCTTATGCACCACTTTTGGCATCGGCGGCGGGGGCGGCGGGGGTGGGGGGGGCGGCGGCGGGGGCTGCATGAACGAGGTAAAAATCGAAGCCGGCAGCACCTGGGTATAGATCAGCGGAATGATGACTAGAACCAGGATCACGCCAACCTGAATGGCGAGCGAAATCGCCATTGTCAACGGTTTTTTGGTCTTCGCCCGATTGCCGGAGACCACTAAGCTTTGTTCAAACATAGCTCACCTCAATCCCTACGCGGCTATTTGCCCCGGTCGGCCCGCTTGCCCGCCGGTTTCACTTCGCTCTCGGGCCGCCCCGCCGCTACCGCCCGCAAGGGGCGCTGGCGGCGATTACGCCAGTCAATGTAGGCCACCATCATGGGCGCGGCCACGGCGATCGAAGAATACGTGCCGACTAGAATGCCAAAAGTCATGGCAAAGGAAAAGCCCCTTAGCACTTCCCCGCCCAGAACCAACAGCGAGAGCACCGAAAGAAAGGTCAAGCCCGAGGTCAGCACCGTCCGGCTCAGGGTCTGATTGATGCTCTTATTCACCACATCGGCCAGCTTTTCGCGCCGCAAAATCCGCAAATTTTCGCGCACCCGGTCAAAGACCACGATCGTATCATTCATGGAATAACCGACCAAGGTCAAAAACGCGGCAATGACGGTCAAATCGATGGGAATCCGGAAAAGTGAAAACATGCCAAGCGTGATCAGCACATCATGGAAGACCGCAACCACGGCCGCGACGCCATAAATCCACTCAAAACGCAGGGCGATGTAAATCAGCATGCCGAGCAAGGCCAGCAAGACAGCCTTGACCGCCTGGCCACGCAGCTGGGCGCCCACCTCCGGCCCCACAATATTGACGCTGCGAATGGAAAACGGGCCCAGAAAGAAGGCGGTTTGCATCTGCTGCAATAAACTCGCGCTCATGCCGGGAATCGCGGCCAGGGCCTGAAACGAGGGCACCAGCCCATCCCACCGGCGGTCACGGTACTGGCGTAAAACCAGCTCGGCAAATTGCGTATATTTGGCCTGAGCCTGCGGATCTCCCTGGGCCACATAGCCGCTGGGATCTTTCTGCATCAGCCACACTGCCAGGCCCTGAGGACTGATGTTGTTCAGATCCAGTTTTCCCTGGGGCTGGCCCAAAACGGAGTAGAGCGCTTTTTCGATATCCTGACGGCCTTTTTCCAGATCGGCCTGTCTGAGGTGGGAGAGCGGCACAGAAATCAATACTTCCGTACCTCCGGTTCCACCCACCGGCTGGATGGTGCTGGCGCCCAAACCGATTTTTTCCAATCCCGCACGAACCTGACCCAAGGGAGCGGGATGGCTGAATTTAACATCCACCATGGTGCCTCCCGTAAAGTCTATGCCCAGCTTGGGGCCATGTTCGATTGCCAATGACGCCATGCCAACCACAAAAAGAATCATCGTCAGGGTGAGAAAGTACCACTTCTTGCCCAGAAAATCTATATTCGTTTGCTTGAAAAATTCCATGCTCAATCGGCCCTTGAAAAATGTTTTGGCTCCATTTGAAAAGCCAGCGCCGCGGGCATTCGGGATTGCCAAAGGCAACGAATTGGCTCATATGCCGTCTCCGTGCATATAGACACCAACCGGCCCAAGCGGGTTCCCGAAACAGGCCGCGGAATGATCCGGATCAAACTCATACTTTTTCCACTTTGCCCAAGCCGGGAATCAGCGCTCGCATCCGCATCCCCGGCCGCTTAAATGCTCAACTCAGCTCCCCGCGGCAGGCGCATTAATTCGAAATCAAAGATCACGCGCGAGACAAAGACCGCGGTGAACAGATTGGCAATCAGACCCGCCGTCAAGGTTAAAGCAAAGCCCTTGACGTCGGCCGTGCCGAACAAGTACAGGATAATGGCCGAAACCACGGTAGTGACGTGGGTATCGAGAATGGTGGTAAAGGCCCGGCTGAAGCCGACATCCACGGCCGAGGCCATGGCTTTGCCGTTGCGCCTTTCCTCGCGGATTCTCTCAAAAATCAGGACGTTCGAATCCACCGCCATACCGATCGTCAAAATGATGCCGGCGATGCCCGGCAGGGTGAGCGTGGCGCTGACCCAGGCCATATAGGCCATCAAAATCACCAGATTGAGAACCAGCGCCAGCACCGCATTGATGCCCGCGCCCTTGTAATAGACCAGCATGAAGCCGGCTACCAGCACGAAACCGGTGAGCGCGGCCAGAATGCCATCGTGAATGGAATCGGCGCCGAGCGATGGTCCTACGACCTCTTCTTCCAGGTAAGAAATGCCCGCCGGCAACGCGCCGGAGCGCAAAACGAGGGCCAGATCGGACGCCGCCTGCTGCGAGAAGTTGCCGGTAATGCG
>JAKAZV010000113.1 GCA_021826505.1 Acidobacteriota bacterium
CGGAATGGCAGAGAGAGTTAAAAATCGAGAAATCTAGCGTCACTAGCGACGCGGCATGTTAAGTCTTTATTTCGCAATGGGATGGGTGTGACGGTATAAGTAAAATTTCAGCGTAAGGCTATTGCCACTCTAGCGTCACCCGCCGGCAATGGCGCCGATGATCAGCAGCGCTTCCTTGCCGGAGGTGATAGCCGGTGGCAATGGTTGATCCGTGGGGTCGTGAGATAGATCTTCCTGGCAGGCGTAAAAGCGTATAAAGGGACGGCGTTTGCCGTTCACCGCGTCACGCAGGGTATTGCGCAGCATGGGATAACGGGCTTCCAGCGCATCCAGCACGCCGGCCAGCGTCGGTGAGGCCGGCTCCAGCAGGACTTCCCGCGCGGGCTCAATGCCCGCCAGCCTGCACAGGTGCGCCGGCAATTCCACTCGAATGCCCATGAGATCACGCTCCGCATTATCCAAAACGGTGAATCGAGACCGAACAGACATCCCCAGCCTGTCCACGCACCAGATTTTTTCTCTTTATTTCTCCAGCGTCTGTACCTCGACCGACAGCACCGCCGGCAGATTTTCCGCGATTGCCCGCCAGTGGTCGCCGCTATCGGATGAAACATAAACCTGCCCGCCCGTGGTGCCGAAATAGATGCCGCAGTCATGGAGCTGGTCCACCGCCATGGCGTCGCGCAGCACATTGACATAGCAGTTGCGCTCGGGCAGTCCGCGCCCGAGTTCCTCCCACTCATTTCCGCCGGTCCGGCTGCGGTACACCCGCAGTTTGCCGTCAGGCGGAAAGTGCTCGCCGTCGCTTTTGATCGGCACTACGTAGATCGTCTCCGGTTCATGGGCGTGCACGTCAATCACAAAGCCAAAGTCGGTGGGCAGATTGCCGCTGACTTCGCGCCATTGCCCGCCGCCGTCGTCAGACCGCATCACGTCCCAATGCTTCTGCATGAATAACGTGTCCGGCCGGGCGGGATGCATCGCGATGTGATGCACGCAATGGCCAACCTCGGCATTGGGGTCGGGAATATGCTGCGAAACCAGGCCGCGATTGATCGGCGTCCAGTGCTCGCCGCCGTCGTCGCTGCGAAATGCTCCCGCGGCCGAGATGGCGATATAGATGCGTCCGGAGTGTCGCGGATCGAGCAGAATCGTGTGCAGACACATGCCACCCGCGCCGGGAGTCCATTGGGGCCCGGTGCCGTGACCGCGCAAGCCGGGCAACTCGCGCCAGTTCTTGCCGCCGTCATCGCTGCGGAAAATGGCAGCGTCTTCCACCCCGGCATATACGACGTCGGGATGAGCGAGGGAAGGCTCCAGATGCCACACCCGTTTGAACTCCCACGGATGCGGCGTGCCGTCATACCACTGATGAGTTCCGGCCTCGCCCTGATAGCTGAACTGGTTGCCCACGGGATTCCAGCTGCGGCCGCCGTCATCGGAGCGCTGAATCTGCTGCCCGAACCAGCCGCTTGATTGCGAGACATAGATGCGATCGGGATCGGTCGGCGAGCCTTTGAGGTGGTAAATTTCCCAGCCGCCGAAAAACGGCCCCTCGATCTTCCAGTCTTTGCGCTTGCCGTCCGCGGTTAATATAAACGCGCCTTTGCGCGTGCCTGCCAGTACTCTGACACCGCCCATAACCCCTCCAACGATCCCGCTCAGGGATAAGCTTCGCCGAGCGGTGTTGGAACCCGCCCGCTCGCAGCTTTTCATGAAGCAATTCCTTCGGAATTGCTTCTCCCGGAGCGCTCAACATCGCTTATCGGCGAGAAGGCCGGCGTGGACCACCGCCCGGGGACTTATTGTAACTTTATTTTCGCGGGCACGCGGAAAGCCGCCACGCGCATGGCGCTGGCATTGGGCGCCGAGGGCAGCAGGGTCAGCATGGCGCCCAGCCCGGGCCGCACCACGGCCACGTCGTTCGAACCCATGTCCTGCACAAAAACATATAGGCCGAACGGTCCGATGGCCAGCCGGCTCGGCCGCAGGCCCACCGGAATCTGGGCCACCGTACTGCGGTCCGAGAGCCGGAATTCGCTGACGGTATTGGAGCCGGCATTGGCGGCGTAGAGGAAACGCCCATGGCGCGATACCGCCAGGCCTTGCGGATCGCGCCCGGTGAGAAAGAGGCCGGAAATATTATCGGCGCTGGTGTCAATAATGGAAATCGTGCCGTCGCCGGAGTTGGAGACATAGAGCTCGCCGCCGTCGGGCTTGAGCGCCAGATCGGCCGGCGCCCGGCCCACGGTCAGATTGGTGATCAACGCCGGCTGAATGTAGTTCACGACCGCTACCTGATTGGCGGGAGGGCAGAGCACGAACGCCTGAGCGCCATAGGGCAGCGTCACTATCTTGCCCGGCCCTTGAGGCATGGCCAGTTTGCTTACCAGCTTCAGTTCCGTGCCCGAGCAACCGATGATGAGCAATTGCCGGTTTTGGGGGTCGCTGGCAAGCAGCCGGTTTCCGCGGTCATTGACCGCCAGACGCGCCGGCGCGGCGGCCAGATGGAGCCGGGCGGTAATGGCGCGCGCGGGCAAGTTGATTTTTAATATCTGGCCCCAGTTTCCCTCATTCACGGCGACATAGGCATAGGTATGACCGGGGTCGAGCACCATGGCGCTGGGGCTGCCGGGCAGCATGACCCGCCCGATGACCCGCTCGTTGAGGGCATTGAGCACCAGCAGTTCGCGCGTTCGCCGCTCCAGCACATACACTTCGTCGCGCGCGGAATTGAACGTCAGGGCCACGGGCCGGGCGGCGAGGCGAATCCGGCGCTCCAGCTGCGGCTCAATCGCGTTCAGCAGCCACAGCTCGCCGCCGCCATGCGAGCCGCTTCCGGCGATATATACGGTGGCCCGGAAACTATTGCGCAGCGGCAGATTACGGCTCTGGCAGCCGATCGCGAATTGAGCGAAAACCGCGGCTGCCAGGCAGAGCACGAAATGCGGATGGGTTTGGGCTGCGGATACGGGCTGAGAGCGCGACATTACGGCCTATGTGAGCACGGCGTGCGAACTGAAAGCCTCCGCCCGCGCCGGGGGCGCCCAGCGCTTGACCAGAGGCGCCCATTGCCGCAGTTCATCCATCAGTTCAAAGACCTGCCGCGGATAGAGGGACTGCAGTCCGTCGCTGGCGGCATGCTCGGGATCGTGGTGGGCCTCGACGATGAGGCCATCGGCGCCGACCGCGACGGCCGCGCGGGCCAGCGGCAACACCCGGTCGCGGCGGCCGGTGCCATGGCTGGGATCCACAATCACGGGCAGATGGCTGAGTTCTTTCACCGCCGGCACCACGCTCAAATCCAGCGTATTGCGGGAATGATCGGCAAAGGTTCGCACCCCGCGCTCGCACAAGGCCACCTGATAATTGCCTTCCGCCAGCAGATATTCGGCCGCCATCAGCCATTCTTCCAGGGTGGCCGCGATGCCGCGTTTCAGCAGCACGGGTTTGCGGGCCCGTCCGGCGTCGCGCAGCAGGGAATAGTTCTGCATATTGCGGGCGCCGATCTGGATCATATCCGCATACTGTTCGACCAGACCCAGATTTTCCCGGTCCATCGCTTCGGTGACGATAGCCAGGCCGAAGGCCTCGCGCGCCTGAGCCAGGATTTCGAGGCCGCGTTCGCCCAGTCCCTGAAAGCTATAGGGCGAGGTGCGGGGCTTAAAAGCGCCGCCGCGCAGCATTTGAGCGCCCGCGCGCGCCACCTGCTCGGCGATGCGGAAAAGCTGGTCCCGCGATTCCACCGCGCAGGGGCCGGCCATGACCACTAATTCCGCGCCGCCCAGCTCAAACCCGGGAAAGGCAATGCGGGTATTGTCAGGTTTCACTTCGCGGCTGACCAGCTTGTAAGGCTTGGTGACGCGTATGGCTTCGGCCACGCCGTCCAGGCCGGCCAATTCCTGCAGCTCCAGCGCCCCTTGATTGCCGGTGATGCCGATGGCGGTGCGCTCGGCTCCGGGAATGGGATGGGGTTTAAGGCCCAGGGACTCGATATGGCGGCACACCGATGCCACCTGGTCCGCCGTGGCCCCGGTTTTCATGACAATCAACATAGAAAAACCGAATCAGTTATCCGAAAAATACCGATGCCATGTCGTACAGTTCCGGATCCACCTTGCGGTTGGAGCCCAGCGCCTCCGACAACGGAACGGAGGTCAGCGATTGCCCGCGCAAGGAGGCCATGCGGCCAAACTCTCCCCGGTGCACCATATCAATCGCCTGCACGCCGTAGCGCGTGGCCAGCACCCGATCGTAGGCGGTGGGTGAGCCGCCGCGCTGGATATGGCCGAGAATGACGGCCCGGGTTTCGTAGCCGGTGACCTGCTCGATTTCATTCGCCAGCCGTGATCCGATACCGCCCAGGCGCACATGGCCGAATTCGTCGCGCGTTCCCGCCTGGGTGGACTGGCTTTCGTCATCGGCGATTTTGGCGCCCTCGGCCACCACCACGATGCTGAAATATTTACCCCGCGCGTGCCGGTGCTTCAACAGCTCGCAGACTTGCTGGATATCAAAGGGTTTTTCCGGCACCAGGATCACGTCGGCGCCGCCGGCAATGCCGGAGTAAGTGGCAATCCAGCCGGCGTCCCGGCCCATGACTTCGACCACCATCACCCGGTTATGGGCCTCGGCCGTGGTGTGCAGCCGGTCAATCGCCTCGGTGGCGATGTTGACGGCGGTATCGAAGCCAAAACAGAAGTCGGTGCCCGAAAGATCATTGTCAATGGTCTTGGGCACTCCCACCGTTTTCATGCCCAGGTCGAAAAGTTTTTTGGCTACGCTCAAAGTATCATCGCCGCCAATGGCGATCAGAGCATCCAGTTTATTGTTCTGGATTGTGGCGCGGATTTTATCCATGCCGTTTTCATATTTAGCCGGATTCGTGCGCGAGGTACGCAGAATGGTGCCGCCGCGGTGAATGATGCCGGGGATGGAGTCAATATCCAGCGGTTGGAAGCGGTTTTCCAGCACGCCGCGCCAGCCTTCCATGAAGCCGATGATCGAATCACCGTAAAACATGGTGCCTTTGCGTACTATGCCGCGAATCACCGCGTTCAAACCCGGGCAGTCACCACCGCCTGTTAAGATGCCAACACGCATGAGAATCTGAATTCCTTCCTAAGCTATGGATGGAGCCGCTGAATGCCTGTTCTCGGCCTGGCCATGAAATCGTTTCTATTGTAACGGAGATCATCGGCCATCCATGGAAAATTCCAACCGCGTAGAGGAGAGTAAATCCCAGTTTTGATATTCAAGCAAACCCTTTTCAATAAAAAAACAACCCGGTCTTCCCGCCGAAGAAAACCGACAGCGATTGCGGGCGCCGCTTTCGCAAGTTCCGGTCACGGCCATGCGGATTTTGCCGCACTATAGGGGTATGGCGAAAGACACAATCCGGTTTCCGCGGGTGGGCATTCATGTTTCCGCCGCCGGCGGCGTGGATCTGGCGCCGGCACGGGCGCGCGAAATCGGCTGTGAAGGCTTTCAGATTTTTTCCTCCAGCCCGCGGCAATGGCGGCAATCCGCGCTCGATCCCGCGCGGGCCAAGGCCATGCTCGCGCACCGGAAAGAATGGAGCCTTGGGCCGCTGGCGATTCATTGCAGCTATCTGATCAATCTGGCCGCCGCCGATGCGGTCATCCAGCAGCGTAGCCGCATGGCGCTGCGGGGAGAATTGGAGCGGGCACGGGCGCTCGAAGCCGAGTTTCTGGTGCTGCACCCCGGCGTGGTGGGCGGCCAAAGCGAGAGCGAGGCCGGTGCGGATGCCGCCAGCCCCGCGGCGCCGGCCGGCGAGCGCGCCGCTGCGGTGCAGCGCCTGCTGGAGGGCATTGCCGCCGCGGCCCAGGGCTTTGACTGGGGCCCGGTGAATTTACTCATCGAAAACACCGCCGGCGGCAGCCGCCTGGCCGGCGATTTCCGCGAACTGCGCCAGATTCTGGACGGCCTGGCGGGCCTGCCCGCCGCCGCCTGCCTCGACACCTGCCACTGCTGGGTCGCGGGCTACGACTGGTCCACGCCCGAGCGCTATGCGCAATTCATGCAGACGCTGGAACACGATCTGGGAGGCAAACGAGTGCGATTGTGGCATGCCAATGACACCCAAAGCGGACTCGCATCGCGCCTGGACCGGCATTGGCATATTGGCGAAGGCAAGCTGGGCGATGCTGCCTTTCGCTCCTTGCTGCAAGACCCGCGCTGGAGCCAGACCGCCTTTTTAGCCGAGACCCCAGTGGATGCGCCCGGGGATGAAGCCCGCAATGTGGCCGCCTTAAAACGCCTGCGCACAACCGCCTGAATCCCGCGCTACAGGCTGAACTGAATGCCGGAGTTAAACTGCAGCGAATTTTTCTGAAAGCCCGGGGCGGGGTTGTTCAGGTAATTGTCAATCAGGGTGGTGTTAAAGCTGAGCGATTTATAAATGGGGATCACCAATGAGGTCTGGCCGGCGGTTTGATAGGCCACGCTATTGGTGATGGCGGGCGTCACGCTCAGGCTTTCGGTCCACATCACGGCGCGGGTCAGTTTGCGGCCATAAGATTCCGTCAGGCTGGTGGCCAGAAAGCGGCTGCGGGGCAGGGCATAGAAGGCCTGCTGGGTCCAGTGCAGATCGGATTTGACCTGCAGCGTTGCGATCGGATTTTTGATGATGGTCCAGCCGATGCCGCCTCCATAGGCCTGCTGCAGGCTCAAGCCCTGGGCCACGTTATGGTTGAACAGCGCGTTGGCAAACAAAAACACCCGCTGGGACACGTACTCATCCTGTTCCAGCGAGGAATTAAGAATATCGGTCAGCACCGTCGGTTTGCCAGTCTGCGAGATGCGTCCGTAGTTGCCCTGAAAGGCAAAACTGGTTTTGGAGCTGGGCGGCAGCCAGTTCAGCCGCGGCGTGGCGCGGCTCACATTCACGCTGCCGTTAAAACTGCGCACGGATTGCGTGCCCCGCACCAGACTCACCCCGGCGGACAAGGCGCCATGCCAACCGCTCCAGACCGGATAGGCCGCATTCACCTGCCGGGCATAGAGCACGGGATTAATAATCATCGCGATCTGCCCGGGCAAAAACACCGCCGATATCTGGCCCCGGTGCAGCACTCTGATCTGGCCGCGGCGCCATTCAATGCGCCCGCGATGCAGCCCGAACCGGGTTGTGATCAGCACAAAAACCCGCCGGGTTCGCAGCCGGCGGAGGTTTGCCCAGGGCACGGTGGACGGGCCCACCATGGCGGCCTGAAAAATGACTCCATTCGCGTCCGCCCGCACCAGTTTCCCGCTCAACCGGTCGCCATTTTTAAAAACCAGATGATCAGCCAGCAGCCGCGGAGCCAGCAGCAGGAATATCAAGCTCACTCCAAACATGAACCACTGCGGATGGAATTGGCTTCCGGGCTTCAGGTGCGGATGGGAAAAGTGCATTGATTTTATTTTATTCAGTCTGCTCCGGTTCCCGTCGGTTGATTTCGCTCAGACGTGCTCAATCGGTAAAGTCCCTGGGCTGCCCGGGGAGTCTGATTTCATGTTATTTTGAAATTCAGCTACAAACCTTGGGCTTTCGTGCGTTCTACGGGTAGTCAGTTCCCGGCACAAAGGATCAATCTCGTGAGACGCTCTTTCAGATATTCTTTCAGCTTTTTCGTCATTTTAATGGCCTGGTCATTGGGAGCAGCCGCGCAAGCCACCGCGCCGGCCCACGCAATCCGCCGCCCCGATCATGATAATCCTTTCGCCCGCCAGCAGTTTTTCCTGCGCGGCCGCCAGGGCGGACCAGCCGGCGTGTCGAGGGCGGAGCTATTGCGCCGGGCCATCCGCCAGCGCGATCGGCTTCCATTTGCCCTGCGCCGCCGGGAA
>JAKAZV010000114.1 GCA_021826505.1 Acidobacteriota bacterium
AAAGCACGCTCGGGGATCAGCATCGCAGAGCTTCGTTCTCAGTCGCTCAGACATCCTCACATACCACCGAGTATGCTGCGGTGTCTTCGCTCCTTCGGCCTGGCTCTGCTCGCTTCTCCCCGAGCGCTCAGCAGCGTGCGAGGGCAGAGCATCGGGCTCTAAAAAAAGCACGCTCGGGGATCAGCATCGCAGAGCTTCGTCGGGCATGCTTTGGACAAAACCTTCGGTTTTGTCAGACGCTCAGACATCCTCCCGTACATTCGTCTATATTCCAGTTCGTTGAAGAGAATTTGGAGTTCTCACCACCCCGGAGATCTTCACCAGGGCAAGTCCTGGCTCGGCCATCCTCATACACACAAGCGGCTGATCGTTTCACCCATTACGATTTGCGGGCGGCGGGCGATTCCAGTTGTTGCTTCAGCGGCGGGCGGTTGATCTGGCGCCAGAATTTGCGGAAATAGGCAAAGGCCGACAGCAGCGCAAACCCCATCACCGTCCACAAAGCGACCCGGCTCCAGATGCGCAGATTGAGGCCCAGCAGATGGGGATAGCGATGGCCGAGAATGATCATGGTGATGGCCACCACCTGGCTGATCATCTTGGCCTTGCCCAGTTCGTTCGCGGCGATGGTAAAGCCGTGCGAGCTGGCGATGGCGCGCAGGCCGGTGACGGCGAATTCGCGCCCCAGGATCACCACCACGATCCAGGCCGGCACCAGGCGCGGCGCCACCTGCACCAGCGAAATCAGCGCCGCCGCGATCAGCAGCTTATCGGCAATCGGATCGAGCAGGATGCCCAGAGTGGTGACCTGGCGGCGGCGGCGGGCCAGATAGCCGTCGAAAACATCGGTGATGGCCGCGGCGAGGAAAATGCCGGTGGCGTAGAGTTCCTGGTCGGGCAGACGGGTGCTGAAGAGCGCGGCAATCAGCAGCGGCACGAGAAAAATGCGGAGTAAAGTCAGGCCATTGGGCAGGTTCACGCGGCGAAATTCCGCGCCCGTCGCGAGCGCGGCCAAAGCTCCATACTAGCCCAGAATGCCGGTCCGCCGTCCGGGCCATCGTTATGGGAACGGCTCCGCCACTCAGGATTGCGGATGCAATTCGACCGGACGGGCCAGGCGCACCACCATGGGAGTGCCGATGCCGAGGGCGAGATGACGATGATGCAGCAGATACCAGCCTCCGGCCGCCACCGCGCCCACGCCGGCGCCGAACAGGGCGCCTTCGCCTCCGGCCACGGCCGCTCCCGCCACCACGCCGGCGAGCGAGCTCAGCCCGGTGCGGCGGGCATCCCGGGCGCGAAAACCGCGGCCCTGGCGGATGACGCCCTCGGAGCTGATTTTTTCGCCCGTGGAGACGGTGCGGGGGTCGAGGCCGGCGCTGATGATATAGGAACCCGCGCCGGGTATGCGGAGATAGTCGGGGCTGAGCATCAGCTCGGAGTCGCCTGCGAGCGGCGAGCGGTCACGCACCCGCAGCACATGGCCTTCCAGAATGCTGCCCGCCGGAATCGCCTCGGTCTGGCCCAGCCAGACCGATTTCATGACCCGCGCCGCGAAACTGCCGCCGGCCTTGACGGACCCGGTCGAAAGCGGCGTTTCCAGGCGCACCGCAATGGGCGTGCCGGCCGGCAGGCGCAGGCCGCCGCGGGATGCGGACGGCGATTGCAGCGCGGGCGTGGAAGGGGATGCGGCGGAGGCCGGGGCCGCGGCGGCCGCCGCGCCCGTGGGGCTGAGATTGCTGACCTGGGGCGCGGGCGCGGACTGCGCGCCCGCGCTGATGCCCAGAAAAATGAAGCCCGCCATCGCATACAAAACCGGGTTCCGCATATTTCACCTCGCCACGGACCAAACCGAGACTTCGCCCTTGCGGCGCATGAGCCCAGAATAGCGCCGGAAAGGACTTTTAAAACCGGAGGTTTTAAGCCGGGTAACGAGATGGTAAACACGTGATCGTAAGGATCTCCGCGTTCTGCAGTTTGAGACAAAACTGCGATCTATTGTCAGAGACCGCGCCACGGGTCATTATCCACGCCGAACACAAACTCTGCCCACAGTTTTGCTGCCCGTTGCATTTCGCAAGTGCTTTACATTGCTTTCTGGTGATAGAATCCCGCTGATGGCGTGCTGTACGCTCCAGATCGCGGGCATATTGACTTTCAGATCAGTGCCAGCAATTCCATTCTGAAGCCCTTGTTTATGGGTAAATTGTTTATGCCAAAATCAACGGCATTGTTTTTTTGGGTTATGGCGGCATCTTTAATGCATGCCGCACAAACAAAAGATCAATATTCATCGCCATCGCGACCTGATTATTCATATATTGGCCCTTTTTATTATTTGCCAAAAACCGCGCTTCCAACTCTTATGGAAGCGTTCGGTGACAGGCCTATTTCAGAATCACCTAATGGAAGGTATGCCGTAACAGTAACAGGACCAAAAGAATCAGATCGAGCATGCGTTACAATTATGTCTATGGCTGGATCCGGGCATCCAGTTTGTGTGCAGCGCGTTTCCAGGAATGTTAATGTCTTATGGCGTCCAGACGGCAAGGCATTTGCGCTGACCGACAATCGTTATGCAAATGCGTCCTATGTGCTGGTTTTCTGGCCTGGTCTCAGGGGAATACTTAGAGGAGACATTTCTCATTCGTGGATTAAGAATCTCACGCCTGTTATCACGAAAGCAGTAAAGAAGCATATGCGTAAATATTATGGCAGGCATAATTATAAATATTTTGTGGATACCTTGATGTTCTACGTTAAAGCGATGCGGTGGATTGGAAATCATGAATTATTGGTGGGAGTGGATGCTAGGACCGCGGGCCCGGTGACCTTTCCCAGTCAAGGAATTAAGGAGTGGTATTTATCGTATTTAATCAATGCGAATCAAAATAAAATTATTCGAGAAGTGCGTATTGCTCATTTGCCAAAATATGGCATTGGAATTACCGAGCATGCCCGGCATCCATTCGCCCCTGCGCGAGCTCGTTCAAGCCCAAGCAGAACAATATTGCCCGCGGCCTCTCAACATGAGCGCCTTGTGGCTTTTCTTCGACACTATGTTGGGCCGCTGGATTCCGATGGGAATTGGAAAACTCGGTATCGGTCAGCCTATATTGATTTGGACGGTCAGGGCGCAAAAGACGTGATCGTGTACTTGACAGGGAGGAGTTGGTGCGGCAGTGGGGGCTGCATAACGCTGATCCTTGCACCCCAGGGAACCTCGTACAAAGTGGTCACTCGTCTAACGATCACCTGGCCTCCTATTCGCGTACTGGACAAAACTTCGCATGGATGGCATGACATTACTGTTTGGGTTCGAGGTGGAGGTATCCTGCCCGGATACGAGGCTTTGCTCCGTTATAACGGGAAAACGTATCCAAGCAACCCTTCTGTGCCTCCGGCACAAAGATTGACGAAGCCGCTTCCCGGCAAGATTGTAATATCCTCGAAAAACTTTGGGACGGGAAAACGTATTGAGCGATAGCCTCGCAGTCGTTTGCAGTCTTCATACAGCGATACAGAATATTCCATCCCCGGCTCAGAACTGGCTTTGATAAATAGTCAATCTTTTGGTTAATGCTTTTTTTGTCCAACAGCCATATGCAGCATTGCGGAACAGGCGGTCGGGCTCTTGCACTGCGGCGCGGTCTGGCCGTAAACGCAACAGGAGACAGACTCTAATATTTTCGTAGCCAAATCGCCGCGCGGATTATCCTATACTTTTACCCGATTCCGCATGCATACCCACGTCAGCACGGCCTACGCTTTTCTTGCCGGCGTTTTGTCGTTTTTATCCCCCTGCGTGCTGCCGCTGGTGCCGGGCTATGTGTCCATGCTCTCCGGCGCGGCGGCGGAAGGGGCGGAAACGGCGGGCGCCAAAGTCAACTTCCAACTGGTGCGCAACTCGCTGTTTTTCATTCTGGGGTTTTCGCTGGTCTTTATCGGGCTGGGCGCGGCGGCGACCTCGGTGGGGCAGTTTTTGCGCTCGTATCAATTGCTGCTGAGCGAAATCAGCGGCATCGTGGTGATCCTGTTCGGGCTGCATCTGATGGGCGTGATCAAAATCGGCGCGCTCTATCAGGACAAGCGGCTGCGCACGCAGCGGACGAGCGGCGGCGGCGTTGGCGCGTTTCTGATCGGCTTCGCCTTTGCCTTTGGCTGGACGCCCTGCATCGGGCCCATTCTCGGCACCATTTTGCTGCTGGCGGCCGAGCGCGGCACGGTGCACGAAGGCATCGGGCTGCTGACCATTTACTCGCTGGGGCTGGCGGTGCCGTTTCTGGCGACCACGCTTCTGCTGGACCGCTTTGCCCGGTTTTACCGGGGCTTCCGCAAGCATTTGCATACGGTGGAGATGATTTCCGGCGGCCTGCTGGTGTTGATCGGGGCGCTGCTTCTGACCCACCGCTTCACCGTGATCTCCAATTATCTGGCTTCTATCCCGATCTTGAATAAACTGACCTTGTAGGAGTTTTTGCCATGGCTTCACCCTCGCTGCCGCCGATTGAACCCCCGCCGCCGCCGCGCAGCGCCACGAACTGGCGCAGCTGGCTGATTGTGGCGCTGGTGGTATTGGGCGGACTGATCTACCTGGCGCATGAGCGCCATCTGCAACAGCAGCAGCAAGCCGCTTTGCCGCTCAGCAGCGGGCAGACCCTACTCACCGCCGAGTCGGTGAGCGGACGGCCGGCACCGGACTGGACTTTGCCCCAGCCCAACGGCCAGCCGCTCAGCCTGGCGCAGTTCAAAGGCCATCCCGTGGTGATGGATTTCTGGGCTTCCTGGTGCGGGCCCTGCAAACTTGAAATCCCCTGGTGGAACCAACTGCAGGCCAAGTACCAATCGCAGGGCCTGGTGATCGTGGGCATTTCGGAAGACAGCGGCATGGCTCCGGTGAAGAAATTTTTGAGCTCGCATGCGGTCAACTACAAGGTGGTGCTGGCCAACCCCAGCATTCAGGGCAGCTATGGTTTCCCCTATGGACTGCCCACCACCATCTTTATCCGCCCGAACGGCCAGATCGCGTCGCGCGTGATCGGGCTGGAAGATCCGGCGCAACTGCAACATCATGTCAAACAAATCCTTTAATATTGCGGCTTTTTCAGGGATGGTCCTGCTGCTGGCCGGCAGCCTGGCGGGACAGATGCCGCGCGGCGCGGCGGTGGTCAAGTTCGCTTCCAGCCGAGTCCAACGGACGCGGCAGAAAAGTCCGGAGGTGGTCTTGACGTTCCGGATCGCGCCGGGGTACCACGTGCAGGCGCACCACCCCAACTCCGCATATCTGATTCCCACCCGGATCAGGCTCGATGCGCCGGCGGGCATTCGCCTGGGGCGCGTGATATGGCCCCGGCCGGAAGCACTGCATTTGAGCTTTTCCCGCAAGCCGCTGCTGGTCTATACCGGAAGCCTGCGGGTCAGAGCGATCTTCCACGGAAAAACCACCCGCCAGCCGCTGCGCGGCGTGCTGCAATATCAGGCCTGCACGGCGCAACTCTGCCAGCCCCCGGCCCGGGTCACATTTCATACGCAGTTGCGCTAAATCCACCCACTACGAAAACCAGCTTGCCGCGTCCGCGTCATGGGGGCATAATAGGCGCCGAGGTGAACCGGAATGAAGCGATGGGCGGCAATCAGCGCGGGGATAGTGTTTTTCGCCACGGCGGCGATGGGGCAGCGCTGGCAGGTCAGGCTGCGGGCGGCGAGCGGGCAGTATAGCCTGAGGGCCGGACATTACCTTTTTACCGGCAGCGTGGGCCAGGCCCTGCGGCATGTGAGCCGGCGCGCCGGCCACGACCGCATGGGCGCCTATCACGCCACGCGTTTTGCCTGGCGCTGGCAGGGGCGGCGGGTGGAAGGTGAAATCCGGGTCTATACAGGGGCGCGCGAAGCGCGATTTCTGCTGCATTTTCCCGCGGCCGTACAGCTGCCGCCGCTGCCCAAAGATCGTGCGGGAGCGGCGGGCTGGCCCAGCTTTCCCGACTTCACCGGCCTGCCGCGGCACTTCCGGGTTTTCAGCTATCGCGACCGCGTATTTTCACCGCCGCAGTTTCGCGCCGGGCAGTCGGGCACGCCCTGGCTGCTCTATAACCGCAGCTACCAGGCCTGGGTGGTGTCGCCGGCGTCGCATTTTCAGCTGACCGTCATGCGCGGGGATGGCCGGCAGCGGATGGGAGTGCGGCTGGATGGACATCTGCGCCAGGTTCCTGCCGGCTTCACCATGAGCTCGGTCATGATTTTCGCGCCCCGCATCAACCCCGCCTTCGAGCGCTGGGGCCGGGCGCTGAACCGGCTTTCGGGCCGGCGCATGCCCTCCAATCAGGCCGATGACAGCCTGCGCTATCTGGGATATTGGACCGATAATGGGGCGCACTATTACTACCATTACCGGCCGGCGCTGGGCTATACCGGCACGCTGCTGGCCGAGCTGGCGCATTTGCGGAAGCGAAAAATTCCGGTGCGGTATCTGCAGATTGACAGCTGGTGGTACCAGAAAGACAGCATGTATTTCAACGGCCGGCTGCTGCATCCTAAAAATCCGAAGTTTCCCAAAGCCCGCTGGAACGTTTACGGGGGCGTGTGGCGCTACCGCGCCTCGCGCACGCTGTTTCCCAGGGGTTTGAAGGCGTTTCAGCAGGCCGCCGGGCTGCCCCTGATCACGCACGGCCGCTGGATCAGCCAGCGCAGCCCGTACCATAAACGCTACCGGATTGAGGGCATTGCCCCGGTGGATATGAAGTACTGGAATCATATTGCCGGCTATCTGCACGACAACGGAGTGATTACCTACGAGCAGGACTGGCTGAACTTCATACGCCAGTATTCCCACTTCGCCTCCCAGCCATGGGCGGGCCGCGCGTTTTTCAACGACATGTCGGCCGCGATGCGGCGGCGGGGCATGACCCTGCAATACTGCATGCCGGTGCCGGCGGAAATCCTGCAAGGCTCGCTGTACCCCAACCTGACCACCACGCGGGTGAGTGACGATCATTTTGTGCGCGCCCGCTGGTATGACTTTCTCTTCACCTCGCGGCTGGCCTCGGCGCTGGGCATCTGGCCCTGGGCCGATGTCTGCTCCAGCCGGCACGTGAACGCGATCCTGCTGCAGACGCTGTCGGCCGGGCCGGTGGGGTTCGGCAATGCCATCGGGCGGGAAAAGCGCGGAGTGCTGATGCAGGCCACGCGGGCCGACGGAGTGCTGGTCAAGCCGGACAGCTCGCTGGCGCCGGTGGACCGCGATTATGAACAACAGGCGCACGGCACGGAGGCGCCGCTTTTGGGCCGCGCCTATACCGAGCGCGGCGGATTGCGCACGGCGTATGTGTTCGCCTTCGCGCCCAAGCCGGCGGCGGACGGGCCGGTGAAATTCCGCGCCCGCACGATCGGATTGCACGGCCCCATGTATGTGCTGAATTACTTTCAGGGCACGGCGGCGTATGTGCCGGCCGGGAAAACTTACAGCGGCGATCTGGGACATGATGAGGCCTCCTATTACGTCTGCGCCACGCCGGGGCCGGGCGGGCTGGTGTTTCTGGGCGATGCGAATGAATTCGTGGGCCTGGGCAAAGCCCGGGTGCCCGCGCTCAAAACGGGAAAAAGCCGGCTGCGGGCCACAATCCGGCTGGCGGCCGGCGAAACAGCCGTGATCGTGCGCGGCTTCGCGCCGCAGGCGCCCAGAGTCACCGTCAGCGGCGGGCGGGTGGGGCGGGTGCGCTTTAACCCCGCCAGCCATTT
>JAKAZV010000115.1 GCA_021826505.1 Acidobacteriota bacterium
CTGCTGGCCCAAAAACCAGGCGCGGTGGTGGTTGAAATCGCAGGTGGAGTATACCGGCTGCGGCGGCCGCTGCGCTTTCGCGCCCGGGATTCCGGCCCGACGGGGCAGAAGATCATTTACCGCGCGGCGCCAGGGGCGCGCGTGGTCATCAGCGGCGGCGCTCGCATTACCGGTTGGCGGCCGGTTCCGGGCCGGCGAAATTTATGGAGCGCGGACGCACCTGCCGGGTTTCCGGGCACGCGCCAGCTCTATATCAATGGCTTGCGGGCGCGCCGCGCCCGCGGCCGTTTGCCGGCACGGCTGCAACAAACCCCGACAGGCTATATCGCCAGCAACCGCGCGATGGCGCACTGGCGCAATCCCGCCCAGATTGAGTTCGTGTACACCGGCGGCAACGGCCTGTGGTCCGAGCCTTCGCTGGGGCTGGGCGCCTGGACGGAGCCGCGCTGTCCCGTGGCGCAAATCCAGGGACGCATGATCACCATGGCCGAACCCTGCTGGCGAAACTCAACCGCGCGCATTATGCTGCCGCGCGATTCGCGGTTTCATCGCACCGCCAATCTGGTGGGGCCGGCGAGCGTGGGCCGCACACCGGCTTATGCCGTTAATGTCTATGAATTCCTGGGCGCGCCTGGACAGTGGTATTTCGATCCTGGACTGAAAAAGTTTTATTACACCCCCCGGGCGGGCGAAAACCTGCGCACGGCGGATGTGGAAGCACCCGTGCTGCAGACGTTGATCGAGGGCGCGGGCTCTGTGCGGCGGCCGCTGCGCAACCTGGAATTCCAGGGTCTGCGGTTCGAATATGCGGGTTGGCTCTACCCTTCGACGCCGGAGGGTTTCTCCGAAATTCAGGCTAACTATATGGTGACCGGGCGGCATGGCTATGACCGGCAGGCGCTTTGTCATTTTGCGCCTCGGGGGAGCTGCCCCTTCGGGGCCTGGACGCCCACGCCGGGCAATCTCGCGTTCCGTTACGACCATGGCGTGGTTTTTCAAGGCGATGTGTTTGCCCATCTCGGCGCGGCGGGGCTGGCGCTGGGGAACGGCTCGCAACACGACCGCGTCATTGGCTGTGTCTTTACCGATATTTCGGGCAATGGACTGGATTTGGGCAATGTGAATCGCCCCCAGGCCCCGGCCGCGGCGCAGACGGCTGACAATACCATTGCCGACAATCATATCTATAATGTCGCCGCGCAGTATCATGGCGGCGTGGGGATTGACGTGGGTTACGCCCGCCATACCCACATGGTCCACAATCAGCTTGATCACCTGCCCTATACCGCCATCTCAATCGGCTGGGGCGGCTGGCCGGATAAAATCCACCGCTCCGGAGTAGAAAATTACTCGCGCAATAATCTCATCGCCCACAACCTGATCTACGACCACATGCTGCTGCTTGCCGATGGCGGCGGCATTTACACCCAGGGCCGCACCGGGCCGGATTTAAAGCGGGGCGAAAAGATCATTGCCAACGTCGTGCGGGATCAGTTCAGCAGCGGGCATGCCATCTATACCGATAATGGATCGTCCGAGATTAAAATCGCCCGCAACATTATCTTCCATACTAACTTTGATAACTGGGGATCGCGCCATCATGATTATTATCATGGCCGCCTGGGCCGTAACTTTGACCCACTGGCGATTCTCGGCAATTACTGGCAGCAGGGCGATCGCGACAGCCAGCGCCGGCAGGTGGTGGTGGCGGGCAATCACCTCATCACCCGCCTGCGCCAGGCCCCGGCGGCGATCTTGCGGGCAGCCGGATTGCAGCCGGCTTACCGCGGGGTTTTAAAGATACGGGTGGGCGTGGATACGGCGCCGGCCGCGCCCCAGCGCGTGGCGGCCTGGGCGGGCCGCGATGATGCGCTCGTGAGCTGGAATCCGCCGGCATTCAATGGCGGCGCGCCCATTCGAAGCTATACCGTGAAATACGGTCCGCAAGGCGCCGCCACCATCAGCGCGGCCGCGTTTATGCGCCAAGGTTATATCCGCATCGCGGGGCTCACGCCCGGACACCGCTATCGCTTTACCGTGGCGGCGCGCAACCGGTTGGGCTTGAGTTCGCCTGCGTTGCCCTCCGCGCGGGTCGGGGTCGGCCCAAAAGCTGATGCTGCGCCGGGGCCGCCGGCGCGTGTCTGGGCCTTCATGCAAAATAGCCGCGCCAGCATTCACTGGAAAGCGCCCCAG
This sequence comes from Acidobacteriota bacterium, assembly GCA_021826505.1. Taxonomy (GTDB): domain Bacteria; phylum Acidobacteriota; class Terriglobia; order Terriglobales; family SCQP01; genus JAKAZV01. The sequence goes on from JAKAZV010000115.1 coordinate 2,194, forward strand.
TGGCCACGCCATGCCTCCGCGGCAAAACATTGGGCTCCGATTGTGGCCTATATAGTCACCGTACGGCCCGGCTTGCAGCATCCCAACTTTTCCGCCGCCTTGCGCCAACTGCCGGCCTCGGCTCACGCCGCGCAATTTCTGGTCACCGGACGCACCGTGCTGGTGCTGGCAGGCGGGCATACGACCTTTATTTCTCTCGGCGGGCTCCGCCCGGGAGTGCAATACCGCTGGGGCGTCAGCGCCGTGAGTGCGGATGGGCAGCGCAGCGCGATTCGCTGGGCGCCTTAGCCGCGGTCACGTCGGCTCTGGAATTCTGACCTGGATAAGGATGAACCTCATGTCTACTGTCATATCCCGCCGCGGACTTCTAAGTGGCTTGCCGGCAGCCTGGGCTGGTAAGAACGCCGGCCTGATGCCTTTTCACTGGGCGTCCAGCCGGCCCAATGCCATTCCGGCCTCGGCGCAAATTTTCGATATTCGCGATTTCGGCGCTCGGGGCGACGGCCGCACGCTGGCGACGCGGGCGTTGCAGGCAGCCGTGGAAGCCTGCCATCAGGCCCGCGGAGGCGTGGTGTATGTGCCGGCGGGAACCTATTTGATCGGCACGGTGCAATTGAAAAGCTGGGTCACACTGCATCTGGCGGCCGGCGCCACGCTGCTGGGCAGCGGTGACGGGCGGGATTATTATCCAGCGCGCGAGATTCCCCTGGGCGGCGTACCCGGCGATGCCACGCTGCGCGACGGCCATGTGGGACTGCTCTATGCAGTGAACGCGGAAAATATCACGTTCGAGGGTCCGGGCACGATTGACGGCCAGGGCGGACAGTTTCGCCGCGGCCCGCATGGCACCCCTCCACCCTCCGGCCGGGGCGGCGACCGGCGGCCGTTTCAACTCTTGCTGTACCGCTGCCGTCAGGTACGCGTGCGCGATCTGACTTTCATCCGCGGCGCTTATCATTGTCTGCGTCTGGTGGAGTGCCGTTTTGCCTGGTTCGACAATCTGCATATCTTCAATCGCGTAAACGGCAATAACGACGGATTTCATTTCATTAGTTGCGAATACGCGCATGTCAATGGCTGTGATGTGCTTTCGGGCGATGACGCCTGTGCCCTGTTTGGCAGTTGCCGCAATATCACCATCGCCAACAGCAGCTTCAGCACCCGCTGGTCGGTGTTTCGCTTTGGCGGAGGAACCGCCGAAAATATCACGGTTTCCAACTGCATTCTGCACGAGGTCTATGGCTGCCCCATCAAGATTCAATGCAATCCCGGGGCGCGGTTTGAAAATATCGCCTTTGCGAATTTGATTCTGCAAAATGTCACGGGACCCATCCATATCGGCAACGGGCCCAGCCCGCGCTATCGCCGCGGCCGGCCCCCGCTGGCCCCGGCCAGCGCCGAGGTGACCGACCCCGGAATGGTGCGCAATATATCGTTCAATCATTTAAATATTCGGGTGGTTGATCCACGGCATCAGCCTGGCTTGCTGCCCTGGCATGTCGGTTACCGTACGGGCGAGCTGCACTCGTGCGTGGCGCTGAACGCCATGGGCAATTCATGGCTGGAAAATATCAGCTTTGACGATGTGCGAATTTCCTATCCTGGCGGAGGCACGGCGGCCATGGCGGCGATCCGGGAAGTGCCGGAGATTTCGGGTGAATATTTCATGAATGGTCCGCTGCCGGCCTGGGCTGTCTACGCCCGCAACGTGCGGGGATTGGAGCTGGCCAATGTCCGCTTTGAGTTGCGCGCGACGGATCTGCGCCCGGCATTCAATTTTGTCAATGTGGACGATTGCGCTCTGGCCAACTGCACGCTGGCAGGACCGGCTCGCTCAACGGCCGCGATGCGCTTTGAGGCGGTACGAAATTGCCTTCTGACCGCGCCGCGCCTGCTGGCCCCGGCGGCAGTCTTTCTCGAAGCCGCGGGTGATTGCCGCGATATTGCCATTGATGGCGGCGACCTTGGCCGCGCGGCGCGGCCGGTTCAATTGGGAGCGGGCGTGGTTCCCGCCGCAGTCACTGTGCGGCAGTGAGCCACATCCAACGCCCCCTATAATAAACAGGCATGAAAATTTTGTCATTGCGAACCATCTTGCCGCTAGCAGTGCTGTTGCTGAGCGCAACGGTAGTCTACGGCCAGGTCAGCGTGCTCACGCAGCATAACAATCATGAGCGCACCGGCGCCAACCTGCGGGAAACGCGGCTGACGCCGGCCCGGGTCGCCTCCGGCCGTTTCGGCAAGCTGTTCAGCTATCGCGTGGATGGCCAGGTTTACGGCCAGCCGTTGGTGGCGGCGCATGTGGCGATGGCCAGCGGCTTTCACAACGTGGTCTATGTCACCACCGTCCATAACAGCGTCTACGCCTTCGACGCCGATCAGTATCAGAAAAGTCCCTATTGGCATGATCAATTCGGTCCGGCGCCCGGCGTGAGCGATGCGCACTTCGGCTGCAGCGATCTCAACGGACAGTTCGGCATCATCGGCACGCCGGTGATCTCGGCCGCGCGCCGCACTTTGTATGTGGTTTCACTGTCCATCGCGCACGACCGTTTTGTGCAGCAATTGCACGCGCTGAATATTCGTAACGGCAAAGAACGGCCGGGCAGCCCGGTCACGATCCGGGCTTATGGTTTCGATCCGCTGCAGCAGAATCAGCGCCCGGCCCTGTTGCTCGAAAACGGGGCGGTCTATATCGGCTACAGTTCGCATTGCGACAGCGGCCGTTATCACGGCTATCTGTTTGCCTATGGCGCGGGTTCGCTGCGGCGCATCGCGGCCTTTGACGTTACGCCCACCGGCAATGGCGGCAGCATCTGGATGTCGGGCCAGGGGCCGGCGGCGGGACCGCGCGGGCATATCTATTTTTCCACCAGCAACGGAACCTATGATGGACGTTATAATTTCGCCGACAGCGTGCTGCGGCTGAGTGTGCGCCACGGGCTGACGATGCGGGACTGGTTCACGCCCGCGAACTTCAAGCTCATCAATCTGGCCGATCTCGATCTTGACTCCTCGGGCGTGCTGCGGATACCGCATACCCATCTGGTCACCGCCGCGGGCAAGCAGGGCTTTATGTATCTGCTCAACACGCGCCATCTGGGGCACCTGGGCGGCGCCGGCGCGGTGCAAAAGCTGCATGCCACGGCGAGCGAGCTTAACGGCGGGCCCGTGTATTGGGAGGGCGCGAAATTCGGGCCGCGGATTTATGTCTGGGGCCAGGATGACGTGTTGCGCGGCTACCGGCTGATCGGCGGCAAGCTGCAAACACGGCCTTTTTCTCGGAGCACGGCCACGAGCGGCTATCCCGGCGGCATGCTTTCGCTTTCCGCCCAGGGCCGCCATGACGGCATCATCTGGGCCTCGGCGCTCTCGCGGCGCGCCCGGTTTCACAAAAACGGCGCTCACCATTTTTCCACGCTGGGCGTGCTGCGCGCCTATGACGCCAATGATTTGCGGCGCGAGTTATGGAGCTCGGACCGGGATTTTGCCCGCGACGGCTGCGGCAATCTTTCCAAGAATGCCCCGCCCACCATCGCCAACGGCAAGGTATATCTGGCCAGCTTTGGCAGCCGGCAGACCGGCACCGGCCGGCTCTGCGTCTATGGGCTGCGTCCGAAGTCCTAATGCCCTAGCAGCGTGCGATGGCGCAGAACCCATTCGTTCATGATGAGAAATGCGCCCACGCCGTGAAAGTCGTCGGTTTTACGCGGCCGGTTCAGATAAAACCGCAGGTTGCCGACATCAGTGCCGACGCAGATATCAGGAATATGGATGCGCCCGTCGTGGCCGGGAAGCATGCGCGCTAAAATGCCACGGTAAGCCTTACGCGCCACCGGCAAATAGCCACGGCCGATATAACCTCGCTGGACGGCGGCAAACAGGAAATAGGTGTACATGCACGAGGCCGAGGTTTCGAGCCAGTTTTGCGGCAAATCTCCGCGGTTTACAACCTGATACCAGAGTCCGCTGCGGGCATCCTGATAACGGCGGAACGCGCCCGCCAATTGCCGCACCAGCGCCAGCAGGCGAGGGCGGCGGGGGTCGTTTTGGGGCAGGTGGTGCAGAGTGATGATCAAGGCCATGGCGTACCAGCCAATAGAACGGCCCCAGAATTGAGAGGAATGATGGGTCACCGGGTTGGCCCATTTCGATTTTCCCGATTCATCATAAGCGTGGAAAAGCAGGCCGGTTTTGGGGTCGTTGGTGTGCCTGGCGTAGATCAGCAACTGCCGGGCGGCGGTGGCATCGCACCATGCGCGGTCATGAAACAGGGCGCCGTAACGCACCAGAAACGGCAGCATCATGAAGGTGCCGTCCAGCCAAAGCTGATGCCGGCGGCCATAGGCGTGCCAATAGCCGCCGTCGGAGGTGGTGGGCCAGGAGTTGAATTTGGCGCGCAAATGGGCGGCGGCGATTTTATAGCGGGGATCGTGGGTCTGTTGCCAGAGCGCCAGCATTACTTGGCCCGGCATGATGAAATCCAGCGCGGTGATCTTCTTATTGATCTGGCCCCGGGCATTGATATGGCTCTTCGCCCAGCTTTCGATATAAGGCAGCAGCCGGGGATCATGGGTGCGCAGCCAGGTCCGATCCATGCCATAGAGCACCAGCGCGGGAGCATAACCCCAAGGCAGGCGTGAAGCCCGCGGGAAGCGGTGCATCATGGTGCGAGCCACCGCGAGTGAGTAATCAAACCCCGGCGTGATATGGGTGCGGCGGCCCGCAGCGGGCCGTGGTGAGGCAGGGCGCGGCGCCGCCGGCAGGTTAAGCGGAACCAGGGCCAGCGGCAAGGCCAGGCATAGAAAACGGCGCGGCATAATTTTCATAGCGAAAGCTCCTGCATTTTTAATGCACCTCGGCGGGTCTGCGGGCTGGCGATCCGCGGAACGAGAACCAGCTGATAAAGACATAGCAGGCCAGTGGCACCAGCATGGCGGCGGCCATGCCGCCGCGGCCGAGCGAGATCCAACCCATGATGGGTGTGAGCACCGCGCCGCCAATGATGGCCATGATGATGACTGAACCGCCCAGCTTGGCCAGGGGGCCCAGATTCTTTACCCCCAGCGCGAAGATGGTGGGGAACATGAGCGACATGAAAAAGCTGCTGGCGGCCAGCGCGTCCACCCCGGACCATCTGGCTTGCCATGCCAGCTCAGGCCGCCAGCCAGAATGAAAATGCAAAGCCAGGCCGGCGCCGGCGGGGTGCAGCACCACCACCCCCAGCAGCGCGATATTGATCAGAGCAAACAGGCCCATCAGTTTTCCCGCTGGCACATAGCGCAACAGCCAGGTGGAG
>JAKAZV010000116.1 GCA_021826505.1 Acidobacteriota bacterium
GTGGATGATGAGTTGTACCGGAAATGCCTGAAGCTTCGCCGCCAGGTTCGCGCCGCGCAACGGTCTTGGAAATAATTCTTTTATTGCGGCGCTGCGCATTCATCCTGCTCTCGAACGGAATGACTTCGCGCATGATTTGATTATTTTCTCGGCGGCGGGCTGTTTCCAGATCAAAGCGCGCCTGGATCGTCATCCAGAACTCCGGCGTAGTGCCGAAGTATCGGGCCAGGCGCAGCGCGGTATCGGCCGTGATCGCTCGCCGTCCGTGGACAATTTCGCTAACACGCGTTACCGGAACATGCAGATCGAGCGCCAGGCGGTTCATGCTGAATCCCAGCGGCTTCATAAATTCTTCCGCCAGGATTTCCCCGGGGTGAATCGGCGGCATCAAGCGTTCGGGCATGCCGGCCGCCTATAGCGGTGGTCCATGAATCTACTATTAAGTATATAAAGGCCGCATCGAGCGGGTTTCCAATGCCGCTCTGCGACGTTGATCTCTGAGCGCGATCTTTATTCCAGGCCCAGCCGTTTGGCATGCCGTTCAATCTCGTCCCTGGCCATTAAAGCCGCCGCCAGCGCCTTGCGTCCCACCTGGCCATCGGCTTCGGGCGGCTGGCGCGTCTTCACGGAATGCAAAAACGCGGCCAGCTCCAGCGCCAGCGGCTCCTGGGTTTCCGGCTTGATCAGCTCGTGTTTCAGGCTGGCCTTGGCCAGCGCCTCCCAGGCCGCGCTGGTGAGCGCGTTGTGCGGCAGCGCCGGAATCCAGCTTGCCGCCCTGCCCGCGCCCTCCCCGCGCATCAGCCGCGCCGCCGGGCCCCGCAGCGCATAAATATGGGCATCCTGCCGGGCATAGTCGAGCGATATATATTCTCCCGGCTGGAACCAGCGCAGCTTCCGCACCCGCTCCGTGCTCACCCGGCTGGCGGTTAAGTTGGCCACGCAGCCGTTCGTCAGCGTGAGCCGCACGTTGGCGATATCCACCTTGGAGGTAATCACCGGCAATCCCACCGCCTGGAGTTGTTCAATCTCCGCCCCCGCGAACGACAGCACCAGATCGAGATCGTGGATCATCAGGTCCAGCAGCACGTCAATATCCAGGCTGCGGGGCGTAAACACGCTCATCCGGTGGACTTCAAAAAACATGGGCCGCGTCAGGCGCGGGCGCAGCGCCCGCACGGCGGGATTGAATCGCTCCAGGTGTCCAACTTGTAAAATCCGTTCCCGCCCGGCCGCGGCCAGCAGCGCATCGGCCTCGTCCAGCGACGCCGCGATGGGCTTTTCCACCAATAAGTCGCGGCCGCCCCGCAGAATGCGGCAGCCCAGCTCGGCGTGCGCCGCCGTGGGCGCGGCCAGGCTGATGGCGTCGCAGGTCGCGATCAGCTCGTCCAGGCTGGCCGCGGCGCGGGCGCCATATTCCGCCGCCACGGCCTGCGCGCGGCCGCGATCGGCATCATACACGCCCGTCAGTTCCGCTGCTTCGAGCTGGGAATAAATGCGGGCATGATGCTTGCCAAACGCTCCGCAGCCCGCCACGCCCACCCGCACTCGTGGCCGGGGCCCCTGTCCTGCGAAGCAGGATGGGGCGGATAGGAACGGCCCTTCCTTATTTTCTTCAGCGTTATTGAAAGCGTTGTTTTGTTGGAAAGTTAAAAGCATCAGCGCCGTCTTTATTGTGTGCGTGAGGATTGCCGGGCTATTAACAAAACCGAAGGTTTTGTCATAAGTATGTCCAACGCCGCTGTGCGATGCTTATCCCTGAGCGTGATCCTTCGCTGCGTGGCCTATTCTCCGCGCTGACCCCAGACGGCGATCCCCGCCGCTTCCGCCCGCGCCAGCAATGTATCCCGGTCCAGCAACAGCGTCAGCCCGCTCTCCACCGCCAGCGCCGTCGCGCCCGCGGCTTGCAGCGTGGCAATGGTTTCCAGTCCGACCACGGGCACGTCATAGCGCACGTCCTGCCGCGGCCGCGCGACCTTGACCACCGTCAGCGGCTTGCCCTCGGTCAGCTCCGCCGCCCGCCGGATCACCGCGTCGGTGCCTTCCATGGCTTCGACCGCGACGCAGGCGCGCTCGCTGATCACCACCGTCTGCCCGATATCGGCGCCGGCCAGCAGCCGCGCCAGCTTCCAGCCATAGGCGATATTCGCCCGTTCGTCTTCATTGGGCGCGCGCCGCGTCAGCGCGCCCTCGCCGGCCAGCAGCGGAGTCAGCCACTGCCGCGAATCCATCATCTCGATCCCTTCCTCGGCCAGCGCCGCGATCACTCCGCCCAGCAGCGAATTGGTGTTGCGCGTGGCCAGGGAGGCCAGCAGCTTGACCATCCGCCAGTCCGGCCGCAGGGATGAAAAAATCTGCTTATGCCGCACCTGCCCGGCCATGATCGCCTGCCGCACGCCCGCCGACTGAAAGCATTCGATCAGTTTGCCCAATTGCCCCAGGCTCATCCAGGTTACGGGATAGCCATGGGCTTCAATCTCGGGCCAGGTTTCTTCCCGGATCGCGGCCACCACCACCGGCATGCCCTGCGCGCGCGCCGCCTCCAGCAGCAGCAGCGGAAACCGCCCGTTGCCGGCGATCAATCCCCAGGGCGCGGGTGCGGTCTGCGCCGCGCCGCTCACTTGATCACACCCCGCGTCGAGGCGCTGATAAATTCCATCAGATATTGCACGTCGGGCTGCTCCGGCAGTTGGCGCATCGCCTCCAGCGCCTGCGTGGTGTTCAGCCCCGAGTGCAGCAGCAGTTTAAAAGCCCGCTGCAGCGCCTCGATGCGCTCGCCCGAAAATCCCGCCCGTTCCAGCCCGATGCGGTTAGCGCCGTAGGCGTGGTTCTCGCGCCCGGCGGTGGTTTTGGCGTAGGGCATCACGTCCTGGGTGACGATGGTGCCGCCTCCGATATAGGCATGCTGGCCGATGCGCACAAACTGGTGGACCGGCGAAAACGCCCCGACCGTGACGTGGTCCTCCACGATGACATGGCCGCCCAGCGTGGCGCAGTTGGCCATGATGATATGGCTGCCCACCCGGCAGTCGTGGGCCACGTGGCAGTAGGCCATCAGCAGGTTATGGCTGCCGATCGTGGTCACGCCGCCGCCCTTGACGGTGCCGCGGTGCAGGCTGCAAAACTCCCGCACCACGTTGTGGTCGCCCATTTCCAGCCGCGTCGGCTCGCCCCGGTAGCTCAGGTCCTGCGGCTCGACTCCGACCGTGGAAAAGGGAAAAAAGCGGTTCTCGGCCCCGATCCGGCTGGGGCCATGCAGCACGACGTGGCTGTCCAGCCGGCAGTTTTCGCCCAATTCCACCCCGGCGCCGATCTCGCAATAGGGGCCGATCCAGCAGGAAGCGGGAATGCGCGCGTCCGGTGCGACGATGGCAAGCGGAGAAACGGACATCAGCTTTTCCGCTCCACCACGTGGCAGCTCAGCGTCCCTTCCGCCGCCAGTTTGCCCTCCACCAGCGCCCGGCCCCGCATCCGCCCCGCATTCGAGCGCCAGGCTTGCACTTCGACTTCCAGCCGCAGCTGGTCTCCGGGCACCACGGCGCGGCGAAAGCGGGCGTCATCCACGCCCGTAAAATAGATCAGCTTGGTTTCCGGATCGGCTTGTTCAAACAGGATCATCAGTGCGCCCGCCTGCGCCAGCGCCTCCAGCACCAGCACTCCCGGCATAATCGGCCGGCCGGGAAAATGGCCGGTGAAAAAGGGCTCGTTCACGCTCACGTTTTTCAGCGCCACAATCCGCCGGCGCGGCTCGAATTCCTGAATCCGGTCCAGCATCAGAAAGGGATAGCGGTGCGGCAGATAGCGCTGAATGCGCTCCACATCCATGGGCAGCGCGGGCATCGCCGCGGCGGGCGCGGCTAAGGCGGGGAGTGCGTCGGTTTCAGTCATGGCGCGAAGGTCCTGCATTGCATTATAGGACTGGGGACCCCGTCCTGCGAAGCGGGATGGAGAAACGGCATTCCATTTCCCCATCGAGGCCGAATGCTGCAATGCGGAAGTAAAGAGCGGCCCCATCAGCGTTCACGGCCGAGTTGCTTAGTAGTACAAATGCGAGATTGCAGGCGGGGTGCCTATGGGCTGAAAGCCCATGGGTCGAGCGGGGTTTCCTGTCAGGTCCCGCGCCTATGAACGAGAATAGAATTCCATCCTTCATCGGGGGGCGCAAACCCCGGCTTCGGCCGGGAAGTTGCGCAATGGTTTCGCCTAAAAATCAGCGGCTGTGCCGCCGCGGAGCCGGAGTAAACTTCTGGCATGTCTTCATTGCCGCATCTTGATCCGGCCGCGGCCGCCTCGTTGGCCGCCTGGCTGCGCGGCCAGGAATCGGCGATGCTGGCCTGTCTTGAAGACTGGGTCGGCTGTGAAAGTCCCAGCCTCGATAAAGCCGCCGTGGACCGCATGAGCGAGCGCGTCGCCCAGGCCTTTGCCGCCGCCGGCGATTTTCAGATGCGGCGCCTGTCTGCCTCCGAATGCGGCGATGGTCTCGATCTGTTCGCGCCCGGCGCCGATCTGTCACTGCCGGAGCTGCTGATTCTGGGCCACTGCGACACCGTCTATCCCATCGGCACGCTGGCGCATCAGCCCTTCCGGGTCTCCGATAGCCTGGCCTGGGGTCCCGGGGTCATGGACATGAAAGCCGGCCTCGTCAGCGCCCTGTTCGCCTGGCGCGCCTTGGCCGCCTCCGGTCTGCGGCCGCGCCGCGGCATACGCTTTTTATTCACCGGCGATGAGGAAATCGGCAGCCGGGCTTCGCGCGGCTGGATCGAAGATCGCGCCCGCCGCGCCGGCGTCGTGCTGGTGCTCGAGCCGGGTCTGGGGCTGGAGGGTCATCTCAAGACCGCCCGCAAAGGCATTGCCTCTTACACCTTGCGCGCACGCGGCCGCGCCGCCCACGCCGGGGTGGACTTTGAATCCGGCGCCAGCGCCATCGTCGAGTTGGCCCGCCGCATCGTGGAAATCGCCGCCTGGAGCGATCCCGCCCGCGGCGTCAGCCTGAACCCGGGCGTCATCCGCGGCGGCACGCGCTCGAACGTCGTGGCCGCCGAAGCCGAGGTGGAGTGCGACCTGCGCGCCTGGCAGCCGGCCGATCTCGAGTCGCTCGACCGGCGCCTGCGCGGCCTGGTTAGCGGCGATCCCCGGGTCAGCCTCGAAATTACCGGCGGCATCAATCGCCCGCCCATGCCGCGCACGTCCGCCATCGCCAGCCTCTTTGCCGCCACCCGCGCGCTGGCCCTGCCGCTCGGGCTGGCGCTTGAGGAATCCGCCACCGGCGGCGGCTCTGACGGCAACTTCACCGCCGCCCTCGGCGTGCCCACCCTCGACGGCCTGGGCGTCGCCGGCGCCGGCGCCCACTCGCCCCAGGAGCATTGCCGGCTCGACACCTGGCCGCCGCGCACCGCCCTGCTGGCCTGCCTGCTGCTGATGCTGTGAATCGGGTTCCAACGCCGCTATGCGATGCTTATCCCTGATTAGGGACCCTTTTTCAGGTCCCGATCCTCTGCCGTTGAACGCTGTTGAGCACTCAGGGAGAAGCGAGCAGAGCCAGGCTGAAGGAGCGAAGACACCGCAAATTAGTTTTATCTTCATCCTTGGGGGCAGCGCACCTTGATGTTTGGCAATTCCGTAGGAATTGCCTATAGTTAAGGCCCAGCGTTGGGGGCAACGCCCCCAGGGAGCGCAAAGCGCGACCGATGCTTATCCCTGAGTGAATCAATATGCGGGTTATTGGCATAGATTGCGGCACAGTCGTCACCGGCTACGGCGTCATTGACAGTGACGGCCATCGCCATACTCTCGTCGTCTGCGGAGCCATCACTCCGCCCCGCGGCGGCGATCTCGCCGCCCGTCTGTTGGCCATTCACACCGGCATCTCCGCTTTGCTCGCCCAGCACCGCCCGCAATGCGCCGCCGTCGAAGACATTTTTTTCGCTGAAAACGTCCGCTCGGCGATCAAGCTCGGCCACGCCCGCGGCGTGGTCCTGCAGGCCCTCGCCGCCGCCGGCATCGCCGTCGCCGAATATACGCCGCTGGCCATTAAAAGCGCCCTCACCGGCTATGGTCGCGCGGAAAAAGAGCAGGTGGCACAGATGGTTAAAACCCTGCTGCGCCTCGAATCTCCGCCGCGGCCTCTCGACGCCACCGACGCTCTCGCCGCCGCCATCTGCCATCTCCATACGCTGAGGTTTTGATATGTCCATCCCATTACGCTCTTTATTGATTCTCGGCTCGCTGGCCTTGCCGCTCGCGGCCCAGGGCTGGCATCAGCCGCCCACTCCCATTCGTCCTTACCGCGTTCCGGCCTTCGTGCATGCCACGCCTCTGGACGATGGCGCCAACCCTCCCGTGAATCGCGATGGCAATTTCATTCTCGGACCCACGCATCACACCCCGGCCTACATGCGCACCGCCGGAAAAATCCCCTCCGGCCGGGTGTTTACCTTTACCATGCTGTCTTCGCAGAGCCGGCTCTATCCCGGCATCATGCGCGATCCGGGCACGTTCGGGGTTGAGGATCCCTTGCATCCCGGCCGTCTGATCGTCACCACCAGTCATCCCGCTCCCTACACCCGCAAAGTCTATGTTTACGTGCCCAGCCAGTACCGGCCCGGCGTCCGCGCGCCATTCATTGTGGACGCTGACGGCCCCGATCCCTTGCTCTTCCGCGATCTGAATATCCTCATCGCCGAGCATCGCATCCCGGTGATGATCGGCATCTCGGTCGCCAACGGAGGCGGCGACGCGCAGGGCAGCGAGCGCGGCCTTGAATACGACACCATGTCCGGCCGCTACGCCGATTTCATCCAGACCGAGGTGCTGCCGCGGGTCGAAGCGGTGGCCCACGTCCGGCTCACCCGCGATCCCAGCGGACGCGCCGCCATGGGGGGCAGCTCCGGCGGCGCCTGCGCCTTCATCATGGCCTGGTATCGCCCCGATTTATTCCGCCGCGTTCTGAGCTATTCCGGCACTTTCGTCAACCAGCAATGGCCCTACAATCCCCGGACTCCGCACGGCGCCTGGGAATTTCCCCAGCGCCTGATCGCCAACACGCCCCGCAAGCCCATCCGCGTCTGGCTCGAGGTCGGCGACCGCGATCTCTACTATCCCAATGTCATGCTCGACGGCATGCACGACTGGGTGGTGGCCAACGAGCGCATGGCCCAGGCGCTGGCCTGGCGGCATTATCACGATCAGTTCGTCTTCGCCCTCAACGCGGGCCACGTGGATTACGCCGTGAAAAAACAAACCCTCCCCGAAGCTCTGCAATACCTCTGGCAGGGCTATCACCCCCGGTGATGGTTCGGATTTCCTGCCGGAGCCAAACGCTGGAATGGCAAAGCAAGAAAATGGCCCCGCCACTTTACCACCAGGCTGGCTTCCGCCGTTGAACGATGCTGAGCCTGATCCGGTTGGGAAATCATCATGGATA
>JAKAZV010000117.1 GCA_021826505.1 Acidobacteriota bacterium
TCGCCCGCGTGCCGCAGTGGCGGAATTGGCAGACGCGCATGGTTCAGGTCCATGTTCTCGCAAGGGAGTGGGGGTTCGAGTCCCTTCTGCGGCACCAGCTAAAAAGACGCACCCCAAAATCAACACCATTGACCCCGCCCGCATCTAATTTCTGACCATCCCAATACATATGGCCAGCGATTTTCAATTCGACGAAGCGAAAACCACCCAGGCCGCCTGCTTGCTTTTAAAGCTGCGCCATGGGCGCATGCATTATCTCAAGCTGCTCAAGCTTTTATACCTGGCGGATCGAGAAGCCCTGCTGCGCTGGGGCATTCCCATTACCTGGGATCAATATGTCTCCATGGACAATGGGCCGGTGCCAAGCCAAGCCTACAATTTAGTGGTTGAAGATATACCCAAACCAAATTGGAACCGGCACATATCGCCGCCCATGGGTGATTATGAAGTGGAATTAATCAACTCACCCGCCGAAACCAATCTTCTCTCCCGCGCGGAAGAGAATTTGATTCAAGAGATTTATCAAGAGTATGGCGCCTGGAATCGCTGGCAACTGGTGGACATGGTCCATTCACTGCCAGAATGGCGCAATCCCCATGGCAGCACCATTCCCATCACTCACCGCGATATTCTTCAAGCCGGAGGGAATTCCGGTCCTGAAATTCAGGATATCCTGACCGAGCTCGATGCCGCGGCCAAAGGACGTAAAATACTTTCTGGCACGGCATAATGTTATCCGCCGGTGACACGTATCTAGCTGGAGATGAAGACACGCCGCTGCATCTACATGTGGTGATTACCACTCCCAGCGCGGGCGAAGTTGCCGTGGTCAGCATCACCACGCGACGGACAAAATCAGAAACTCTCGTGACCTTAGTTCGGGGCGACCACCCGTTCATTCAACATGATTCCGTTGTCGCCTATGCCTATGCGGAAATTTCCCAGGTTTCCAATATTGAGAATGCGATACAAACGGGGAAAGCCAAGTTGCGTGAGCCTGTATCACCCGCCCTATTGCGGCGCATACGCGCTGGCCTGATGGATTCGGACCGCACCCCAAATCAGGTACGTGATTATTGCAAAGCCCATCATTTTGGCGACAATTTAGCCTAGCGATGAAATCAATTATAAGTCTGCATCGCCTGGGCGGCGGTTTGGCCGGCACAGCGGGCAACCTCGGACAACTTCCAGCCCTGATGGCAGGCGTGCAGCAGACCGGCGGAAAAGGCATCGCCGGCGCCGACCGGATTGCTGATTTCCCCCGCCGCGGCGGGCGCCGCTGCCGATGTATCCGCGGTAGCCAGCGCACAGCCGCATGCGCCGAGCGTAATCGAGACCAACTCGAGCGCGAGCACCGAACGCAGCGCGGCGGCATACGCCGCGGCCTGGGCGCGCATCCGGGCGGGCGCGGCATCATCCCAGACCGGAGCGGAGAGCGGCAATTCCAGCAATCCGGGAAGACGACTCGCCTCTTCGGCATTGCATTTGAGAATTTGGGTTCCGGCCAACAGCTCGCGCACCAGGCGCGGGTCTTCGAAGCCGGGACGCAGATTGATGTCGTAGAAGCCGCGGGCCTGGGGGAAGGCCTGGCGCAGGCGCCGCGTGAGCCGGCGAACCGCGGGCGCGGCCTGCGCCAGCGTGCCAAAGCAGATGAAGTCGGGCGGAACATCCGCTAACGCGGCCCAGGACGCCGGCGATAATTCCGGTTCCTGATAGGCCGCAGGCTGGACAATTTCATAGCGCGGCTCTCCGGATGCCAGTTGAACGGCGACAATGCCCGTGGGCAGGCGGGGATGGCGGGAGATCCAGCGGGAATCGAGGCCGCGCGCCTGAACCGCCCGCAGCGCGGCATCGCCCCGGAGATCGCGGCCCACGGCGCTGATGAAGGCCACATCATGGCCGAGACGGCGGGCCTGGACGGCTAAATTGAAGGGCGCCCCACCGATGCGCTCATCGTCCGGAAAAACATCCCAAAGGATTTCGCCGATCGCGATGAGGCGCATGGAAATTGTAAGCAGCGAAGAAGTGCAGCAATAAAGAAGAATAACCGTTTAAAACACTACTCGCGCGTCAGGTCACTGCCGGTCATCTGGGGCGGCTCGGGCAGATGCAGCAAGCCCAGGGCGGTGGGAGCAATATCGCGCAGCGAGCCCGCGCGCAGCGCGGCGGCCGCGGCGCCCGCGGGAGCATTCTGACCGGAGTTGACCAGGATCAGCGGCACGGGGTTGGTGGTGTGGGCGGTATGCGGGCCGCCGGTGGCGGGATCCACCATCTGCTCGGCATTGCCGTGATCGGCGGTGACGAGCAGGCTGCCGCCGGAGCGGCGCAGGGCGGCGTGGATTTCGCCCAGACCGGCATCCACCGCCTCGACGGCCTGGATGGTGGGCGCGAGCCGGCCGGAGTGGCCGACCATGTCGGCGTTGGCAAAGTTGACCACGATGACAGCGAACGGCTCTTTTTCGATCGCGCGAATGACGCGGGCGGCGACTTTTTCCGCCGACATGGCGGGCTGCAAATCGTAGGTCGCAACCTTGGGCGAGGGAATCATTTCCCGCTCTTCGCCGGGAAACGGAGTTTCCACGCCGCCGTTGAAAAAGTACGTCACGTGGGCATATTTTTCGGTCTCGGCCACGCGCAGATTGCGCAGGCCGCGGTCTCCCAACACCTTGGCCAGAATGTTATCGAGCGATTCGGGCGGAATGACGGTTGGCAGACCGAAGTTTTTGTCATAGCGCGTCATGCAGACGTAATGCAAAGGCTGCGGACGCTGGGATGAGGGAAGAGCGGATTCGAGGGCCTCGGCGTCGGGCGCGGCGGCCTCGCCGGCGCGGGTGAGGGCGCGGGTGATCTGGCGGGCGCGGTCGGCGCGATAGTTGAAGTTGATGCAGACGTCATCGGGGCGGATGACGGCCACCGGCTCGCCGGCGCGGGTGAGCACAGTGGGAATGACGAACTCATCGGTGACGCCGCGGGCGTAGGAGTCGAGCAGCACGCGCACGGCGGCGGGTTCGGCTGCATTACCGGCCTGCTGGCGCGGGTCGGCGGCATTCATTTCAAGGCGCGGGCCGGCGCCCTGAGTCATGGCCGCGTAGGCAAGCTGGATGCGCTCCCAGCGGCGATCGCGATCCATGGCGTAGTAGCGGCCGCTGACGGTGGCGATTTCGCCGGTCTGGACTTCGCGCATGGTTTGCAGCAGACGGCGGAGATAATGCTGGCCCGACTCGGGCATGGTGTCGCGGCCATCGGTGAAGGCATGGACGAAAACGCGAGTGAGCTGCTGCTCGCGGGCCAGACGCAATAGCGCCTCCAGATGCGAGATGTGCGAATGCACGCCGCCGTCGGAGACCAGGCCGAGCAAGTGAAGCTGATGGCCGCGCGCCTGGCGCATCGCCTCAAGCAGCACGGGATTGCGGAAAAACTCGCCATTGGAGATCGCCTGGTCAATGCGGGTGACATCCATCTGAACCACGCGGCCGGCGCCGATGTTGAGATGGCCGACCTCGCTGTTGCCCATTTGACCCGCGGGCAGGCCGACGGCGGGGCCGGAGGTCTGCAGCAGGGTATGGGGATGCTCGCGCCAGAGGCGATCGAAGACGGGCTTGCGGGCCAGTTCAATGGCGTTGGCGGGGCCGGCGGGAGCGTGGCCCCAGCCGTCGAGAATAGCAATGACGATTGGCTTCACGGCTGATTTCTTTCTCCGCAACCGATAGCTTCGCTAAGCCGATTTGAGCGCCTGGCCGCCCAGAAAGCGGGCCTGGGAGCCAAGTTCTTCCTCAATGCGGAGAAGCTGGTTGTATTTGGCGATGCGGTCGGTGCGGCTGGCCGAGCCGGTTTTAATCTGGCCGGCGTTGGTGGCAACGGCGAGGTCGGCGATGAAGGTGTCTTCGGTTTCGCCGGAGCGGTGGGAGATGACGCTGGTATAGCCATGACGGCGGGCCAGGCCGATGCTGTCGAGGGTTTCGGTGATGCTGCCGATCTGATTGACCTTGATCAGGATCGAGTTGCCGGCCTTGAGATCGAGGCCGCGCTGGAGGCGGGCGGTGTTGGTGACGAACAGATCGTCGCCGACGAGCTGGATTTTGCCGCCCAGCTCGCGGGTAAGATGCTGCCAGCCGGACCAGTCGTCTTCGGCCAGCCCGTCTTCGAGCGAGACAATGGGATATTGCCGGACCCAGCCGGCCCAGAAGGCGGTCAGCTCCTGGGAAGAAAATTTGCGCTGATCGGATTTTTTGAAGGTATATACGCCGTCCTTGAAGAACTCGCTGGAGGCGGGATCCATGGCCACGGCGACCTGCTCGCCGGGCTTGAAGCCGGCCTTGGCGATGGCCTCGAGCACGGCTTCCATGGCGGCCTGATTGCTGGCCAGGCTGGGCGCGAAGCCGCCCTCATCGCCGACGGCGGTGACGGCGCCGCGTTTTTTCAGGATGCTCTTGAGTGCGTGGAAGACCTCAACGCCCCAGCGCAGGGCCTCGCGGAAACTGGGCGCGCCCACGGGCATGACCATGAATTCCTGGAAGTCCACGTTGTTGTCGGCATGGGCGCCGCCGTTGAGGATGTTCATCATGGGGGTGGGCAGCAGCGTGGCCGGGGCGGTGGCGCTGCCGTTGTTCATTTTTTGCGCCGTCTGGTTGAGGTACTGATAGAGCGGCAGTTGCGCGGCGCTGGCGGCGGCGCGGGCGGCGGCCATGGAGACGGCAAGAATGGCGTTGGCGCCGAGGCGTCCCTTATTGGGCGTGCCGTCAAGCGCGATCATTTTGCGGTCGAGGCCGGCCTGGTCGGCGGCGTCGAAGCCGCGCAGGGCGGCGGCAATTTCGCCGTTGATATGGGCCACGGCGCCGGTGACGCCCTTGCCGAGATAACGGCGGGCGTCGCCGTCGCGCAATTCGAGGGCCTCATGCTCGCCGGTGGAGGCGCCGCTGGGAACGGCGGCGCGGCCGCGGACGCCGGCGGCGAGGTGGACTTCGGCTTCGACGGTGGGGTTGCCGCGTGAATCGAGAATTTCACGCCCCCGGAGAGAGACAATGCCAGTCATCTGCGATCAAGTTCCTTTCGCTGCCCTGAATGCGAAACGGCGGGAGAGGATGCATTGCCGCTTCACGGGATGAAAAATTTACGCTTTCAATTATAAAGGAAGGTTGCATTTACACCGTGACTTTTACCAGCGTGCGACTCGGCCGTGAAAGTTGTATGCTAAAAAACAAAGGCGGAAGATTCGCATGGATGTGCATTTAAATCCTGACTGGGAAAAAAGGGTGCGCGATGAAATCGCGGCGGGAAAATACCGGGATGCCAATGATTTGGTGGGATCGGCACTGGAACATTTTTTCATGGCCCAGGAATTGGGCGAGACCCATAGCCACGAAGAAATCAGCAAAATAATTGACCTCGGGATAGCCCAAATTGCGCGCGGCGAAACCGTGGAAGGACCAGCATTTTTTAATAAATTACAACAGCGCGGAGAGGAACTCCGCCATAAATGCCAGCCGAAATAGAACCCTTTCTGCTTTCGGCACAAGCCGCACATAATTTGACCGATATTTATGAATATCTAGCGGAACGCAATCTTCAAGCCGCTGAAAAAATCCGTTTAGAAATATGGCAAGCGATTCAAAAAATCGCCAACATGCCATTGATCGGTCATAGCCGAAGGGATCTTACCTCACAACCAGTTTTATTTTGGAATGTGCGAAATTTTTTAATCATTTATTTGCCCGATTCCAGACCCATCGAAATCGTTGCCGTACTGCATGGAAAACGCAATTTAATCAAAATTCTGCAACAAGAGTCATCAACCCGCGGCGAATGAGCTTTCCAGTTCCACCGGGGCGGCGTAGTCCACGCCCTCGACCTCGAAGCCGAAGAGATTGCGAAAGCCGCGTTCGAAGTCATTGAAAGCGGTGATCGCGCGCAGGTTTTCCGTGGTCACCTGGGGCCAGAGGCGGGCAATTTCCGCCTGCACGGCGGGCTGGAGCTCGCGGTCGTCGAGACGGATGCGGCCCTCGGGATCGAAGCGCGGCGCGGCGGCGAGATGATCCTGCGCCAGGCGGATGATCTGACCGATGGCATCCTCATCCTGGCCCTTTTCCCGCAGCACGCGCAGCAGCAGGCTGAGATAGAGCGGCACCACGGGGATGGCGGAAGATGCCTGGGTAACGATAGCCTTATTGACCGAAACCCAGGCGTGGCCGCCGAGCGAGGATTGCAGTTGGGCGTCAAGCTCGCGGGCGGCGCGAAAGAGATCGTTTTTGGCCTGGCCGATGGTTCCATCCTTATAAATGGGCCAGGTCAGCTCGGGACCGATGTAGGAATATGCCAGGGTGCGGACGCCGGGGGCCAGCAGGTTCGCCTGACGCAGCGCCTCGATCCATAATCGCCAGTCGTCACCGCCCATAACGGCAACGGTGGCCGCGACTTCCTCAGGCGTGGCGGGATCGAGAGTGACATCGGTGAGCCGGGCGCGGTCAAGATCAATGGTGCGGCTGGAAAAGGACCGGCCGACGGGCTTGAGCACGGAGTTGTGGGTCACGCCGGTGCGGGGGTCGGTGCGCTTGGGCGAGGCAAGACTATAGATAACCAGATCGAGCGGGCCCAGATCGCGGGCGATGCGCTCCAGCGCCTGCCCGCGGATGGCGTCGGAAAAGGCGTCGCCATTGAGGCTCAAGGCGGCGAGGCCGTCGCGGCCGGCGGCGGCGTGGAAGGCGGCGGTGTTGTAATAGCCGGCGGTGGCGGTGCGGCCGGGCGCGGGCGGACGCTCGAAAAACACCCCCAGGGTGCGCGCGCCGAAGCCCCAGGCGGCCACGATGCGCGAGGCCAGGCCGTAGCCGGTGGAGGCGCCAATGACCAGAGCGCTGCGAATGCCGGAGAGCGGCGCGGGGATGGCCTGGCGGACGGCGGCAATCTGGCGCTCGATATTGCGGGCGCAGCCGGCGGGGTGGGCGTTGACGCAGATGAAACCCCGCGCCTTCATTTGCACGATCTCGGCGGACATGGAAACAGGGTAGCAGGAAGGAGGAACACGCTCAGCATCGTTCAACAAAAGAAGAGGGGTGTGGAGCGGACGGCGAAGCCGAACGTCCGCGTGATTCATGGCAGGTAAATTTGCGCGCGCGGAAAGAATCCGGCAAGCTAAATTATAGAGACCATTGATTCCATGATTGCCCTGATCGATTATGGCGCCGGCAATACCGCCTCGGTGGCCAAAGCCCTGCGCCATCTCGGCGCCGATTTCCGGCTCACCAGCCGGGCGGAGGAGATCGCCGCGGCGCAGGCGGTGATCCTGCCCGGGGTGGGGCATTTCGGGGCGCTGATGCATGAACTCGACCGGCGCCGGCTGCGGCAGCCGCTGCGGGAATATCTCGCCGG
>JAKAZV010000118.1 GCA_021826505.1 Acidobacteriota bacterium
TTTATTTTTACGAAGCCGCGGCCTCGCGGCCCGAGCGGCGGCAACTGGAAAATATCCGCCGTGGAGGCTTCGAAGCGCTGCTCGCGGGCGCCTGGCTCGATCCCAACCGCCGGCCCGACCTGGGCGCGGCACCCCATCCTGCCGCCGGCTCTGTCGCCGTGGGCGCCCGTCCGCTGCTGATCGCCTGCAACATCAATCTTGCCACCGCTGATCAGGCGATTGCGCGCCAGATTGCCCGCGCCATTCGCGCCTCCAGCGGCGGCTTGCCGGCGGTCAAAGCGCTGGGGCTGCGGTTGCGCGACCCCGATCAGGCCCAGGTCTCGATGAATCTCACCGATTTCCGGCAGACCGGGCTGTATGACGTTTGGCGGAGGGTCAGCCAGTTGGCGCGGGATTTGGGCACCGCCGCCGTTGAAACCGAACTGATCGGCCTGATTCCCCGCGCCGCTCTCGCCGCGGGCGACCCCGCCGAACTCAGAATCCACGGCTGGAACCCAAACATGATTCTGGAAGAACGACTGCAAAAGGCTGGTTTACATCTCCCGCTTTGATAAACTGAATCTCCGCATGAAAAAACGCGCCATCGCCGCCCTAATCCCAGCCCCAAACACGGTCCTGCGCCGCCAGGATCTGACCAAGCCCGACGGCCGTAAACTTTTTCTTTATACCTTCGCTGAAACTAAATCGGCCCCCTCAACCCCGGCGGCATCGCCGCGCAAAAGCTGATTTTTCGCAAAACGCTATGTCGGAACTGCGCTGGAATCCGCTGCTGGGCGAATGGGTGGTTACGGCCACGCACCGCCAGGACCGCACCTTTCACCCTCCGCCCGACTATTGCCCGCTCTGTCCCACCCGGCCGGGCAAAATGGAAACCGAGATTCCCTTTCCCGATTTCGAAATCGCGGTCTTTGAAAACAAGTTTCCCTCCTTTCAACGCCATCCGCCCCGGCCCGCGGTGCGGGGAACAAAGCTCACTCCGGTGCGGCCGGCGCGCGGCGCCTGCGAGGTGGTGGTCTATTCGCCCCGCCACGACACCACGCTGGCCCAGGAACCGGTGGCCAAGATCGAGCGCCTGATCCGCGTCTGGCGCGACCGCTATCAGGAGTTAAGCCGGCGGCCGGAAATTCAATATGTTCTGATCTTTGAAAATAAAGGCGAGGTCATCGGCGTCACACTGTCGCACCCGCACGGCCAGATCTATGCCTTCGACTATATTCCGCCCATTCCGGCCCGCGAACTGCAGCAGATGCGCGGCCACTGGAGCAGTCATCATGCTTGTCTGCTCTGTGCGCAATTGGCCAGCGAGCGCCGCCAGGGCCGGCGCGTGGTCTACGAAAACGCCGCCTGCACCGCCGTCATCCCCTTTTACGCCCGCTATCCATACGAGACCCATCTGCTGCCGCGCCGCCATCTGGGCAGTCTGCTGGAGCTGACGGATCATGAAATTCAACTCTGGGCCCAGGCACTGCAACGCGTGCTCACGGGCTTTGACCGGCTATTTAATTTTTCTTTTCCCTACATGATGCTGCTCCATCAGTCTCCCTGTGACGGCCGTTCCCACCCGTATTTTCATTTTCATATTGAATTTCTGCCGCCTTACCGCAGCGCCACTCGCCTGAAATATCTGGCCGGCTGCGAATCGGGCGCGGGAACGTTCATCAACGATACGCTGGCCGAAGAGAAGGCCGCCGAGTTGCGCCAGGCCATCGGGAGCGCGGGCGCATGAGCCTGTCGTCATCCCAGCGGCTGACTCCGGCGGCAGTGCGGGAAATGGCCGGCGCCCGGCTGGGCGGTCCGGTGCGCTTGTTTCGCGCTCCCGGACGCGTCAACCTGATCGGCGAACATACCGACTACAATCTGGGTTTTGTCCTGCCGGCCGCAATTGACCGTTACACTTATGTCGCCGCCCGCCCCCGCGCCGGCCGCGAGTTGCGCATGGCCAGCGCGCAGTTTCCGGAAACCTTTTCCCTGTCACTCGATCAACTGAAGCCTCTGCGCGGCTGGGGCAATTATCTGGCGGGTGTCGCGGATGGCCTGCAAGCGCAAGGCCTGCCCCTGCATGCCGCCGAGCTTTTTGTCACCAGCGAGGTCCCCTACGGAGCCGGGCTCAGCTCCTCCGCCGCGCTGGAAATATCCACCGGCCTGGCCCTGGCCAGCTTGTCGGGCGCGTCATTCGATCCCCTGCATCTGGTGCGCGCCGGCCAGCATGCGGAGCACGCCTTCGCCGGCACTCAATCCGGCGTCATGGATCAATTCATCAGCACTTTCGCCCGCGCCGGTCATGCCCTCCGCCTCGACTGCCGCAATCTGGAATGGGAACTGGTTGCCCTGCCCGCCGGCTGCGCCCTGGTCATCTGCAACACCGGGGTCAAACACGAGTTGGCCGGCTCGGAATATAACCAGCGCCGCCAGGAATGCGAAACCGGAGTGGATCTGCTGCGCCGCGATCGGCCCGAAATCGCCAGTCTGCGGGATGTAACCATCGCGGAATTAACCGCGCATCAAGCCGATCTGCCGCCGGTGATCTTCCGCCGTTGCCGCCATATCGTCACCGAAAATCAGCGCGTGCTGGATGCGGGACGGGCCTTCCATGACGGCGACTTTGCCCGTTTAAGGCGCCTGTTTTCCGCTTCCCATGCCAGCATGCGCGATGATTATGAAATCTCCTGCCGCGAACTCGACCTCATGGTCGCGGCGGCCGAAGCGGCGCCGGGGTTTCTGGCCGGCCGCATGACGGGCGGCGGCTTCGGCGGGTGCACCGTCAATCTGGTGCGCCCCGAGCTGGTGGAACCATTCCGCAGCGCCACGGCGCATGCCTATGCCCAGGCCACCGGGCGGGAAGCCGAAATCATCGCCACGCCCGCCGCCGCCGGCTGCGAAGAATTGCTTTAATCAGCTTTTCATTGTTTCCCGGCCGACGAGCCGCATGATTTGCGCCGCCACATAGCCCGCGCCAAAGCCGTTATCAATATTGACCGTGACCACATTCGACGCGCAGGCATTCAGCATGCCCATCAATGCGCCCACGCCATGCAGTCCGGTCCCATAGCCGATCCGGGTGGGCACCGCGATCACCGGCGCCTGCGTGAGTCCGCCGACCACGCTGGGCAGCGCCCCTTCCATGCCCGCCACCACGATCACCACCCCCGCCTGCTGCAATCTGGGCACATGCGCCAGCAGCCGGTGCAGGCCGGCCACGCCCACATCCTGAATCAACTCGGTGCGGCAGCCCAGGGCGTCCGCGGTCAGCATCGCTTCTTCCGCCACTGGATGGTCGCTGGTTCCGGCGGAAACGATCAGCACCGGCAATCGCGCCGCGGGCTTATTTTTTTTGCCTTCCGCGCGCCAGCGGATCACACCCGAAGCGGGGTAATACCGGGCTTGCGGCCAGCGCCGCTTCACCGCCCGCGCCACCGCCGGCGTGGCGCGAGTGATTAAAAGATTGGCCTGCTTGCGCCGCAGCGCGGCGGCAATGGCCACCACTTGCCGCGGGGTTTTTCCTTGGGCGAAAATCACCTCGGCCGCTCCGTTGCGCAGGGCGCGGTGATGGTCCACCTGGGCGAAGCCGAGATTTTCAAACGGTAATTGCCGCAATTCAGTTTGCGCCCGCGCCGGCGAAACCTTGCCCGCCGCCACCTGTTCCAGCAGTTGCCGCAGTCGTTCCGGTTGCACCTATCTATTGTGCCGCAGCCGCAGCGGTCCACACTCCGCATTTCGCGTTATTCTGGTTTCGCCCCAATCTCCCTGTGGTTGCCATGCCTTCAACCCCCCTCCGGCAAAAACCCGCGCGCCGGCACAAGCCCGAACTGACGCTCGACCGGCTGCTTTCGCGCAGCGGTCTGATGTCGCGCGCCCAGGCGGCCGAAGCTATCCGGGCGGGGCGGGTCAGCCTGCAAGGCCGGCGTATCAGCGATCCTTTGACCTGGGTGGAGGCCAAAGACCCCAGCCTGCGTCTGGACGGCCGGCGGCTGAAAAACGCGCCCCGGCAATACTGGGTCATGCATAAGCCCAAAGGCGTGCTCACCGCCCATGGCGACGCGCGCGGCCGCAAAACGGTTTACGATCTTATCGCTCAGAAGCTCCGCCTGGGCCAGGAAGGCAAATGGTTATTTCCCGTCGGCCGGCTCGATCTCGACAGCAGCGGATTACTGCTCCTGACGAATGACAGCATCTTCGCCGAGCGTATCACCCAGCCCGCCACCAAGGTGCCCAAGACTTACCTGGTAAAAGTGAATGCGATTGTGGATGAAGCCGGTCTGGCGCGGCTCCGCCAGGGTCTTGATATTGGCCGGGGCGAGCGCAGCGGACCCGCCGAAGTGAAATATATTGGCGATAACGGCCGCTTCTGCCGTCTGGAGATCACCCTCACGGAAGGCAAAAACCGGCAGGTACGGCGCATGCTGGAGGCGCTGGGGCACACGGTTTTGAAGCTGGTGCGAACCCGCATCGGCAAACTGGAGCTGGCGGATCTTCCCCCCGGCGAGTTTCGCAAAATCCGGCCCGATCAAATATAAAGGGCGGCCAACCGCCGCGGCTGCCGCCCCTTTTCAACTCCCCAAACTTCATCCCGGTTTATGTCTTCATCAGGATGATCACAAAGGTGTACAGGGCCAGCGACTCAATCAGCACCAGGCCCAGAATCAGCGAAAAACGAATGCCTGCGGCCGCGCCGGGATTGCGGGCCAGAGCCTCGGAAGCGCCGGCGGTGGCCATACCCTGGCCGATGCCGCACAGCCCGGAGGCAATGCCCATGCCGATGCCGGCGCCGATCGGCACCCAGCTTGCCACCGAACCGGTAGCGGCTCCCGCACCGGCGCTTTGGCCAAATAATGGAGTAGCCGCCAGAAAAATTGCGGCCAGGGTCAAAAACGATTTCCAATAACGACGCATACGATTCTCCTTCGCGGAACGGCCGCGCCCGGGTTATGAAATCCCGCTGGGAGGTGGTTCCCCGGGCCGCGCAGGATCCGGGGCTCACGCCATCGGGCACTGCAAACTTATGCCACGGCCGCTTCTTCCGCCGGTCCGTGGTGCGATTCCACCGCCCCGGCCAGATAGATCATGGCCAGCAGGACAAAAATGTAGGCCTGCAGCAGGGCAATAAAGAAATGAAAGGTCATGAAGACCACCCCGGCCAGGGGAAACAAGGCCATCATGATCTGAATGATCATGTCGCCGGCGAACATGTTTGCGAATAAGCGCACTGAAAGCGAAAGGATGCGCGCCAGATGGCTGATGAGCTCGATCGGCAGCATCAGAAATGCCAGCAGCGGAATCGGCCCCAGGAAGGTTTTCCCATAACTCAGCCAGCCCTGCCGGCGGATGCCCTGCATGTGGTAATAGACAAACGTGACCAGGGCGCAGCCCAAAGGCACCGTGATTTGCGCTGTCGGCGCGGCCAGCCCCGGAATCAGGCCCATCAGGTTGCCGACTAAAATGAGCACGGCCAGGGTCATCAAAAATCCCAGAAAGCGCTGGGCATCATGGCCAATCACTTCCTCCGCCTGGCTTTCGATGCCCGTCCATAAAAGTTCGAGGATGTGCTGCCAGGCGCCTGGTTTGTCCACCGAAAGCCGCGGCCGTATCCAGACCGCGAATAGCGCGATGATCAATGCCGCCAGAATTTCCATCGCCACATGATTGGGGATGGGCGCGGCAGGATGCGCCGGCGCCACATGCAGCAGCCGCAGCAGCGCGTCGGCGGGGCGGGCGAAAAGTGCGTTCAGCCAGCGTGTAAACCAGAGTTGATGCATGGGTGCGCGGTCGTTTCCGTGCCCTTTATAAGTTGTGCCTCAAATATTGCGTCAGCAGATAGCCGGCTTCCAGCATCACGCCGCCGGCCAGCGAGGAAAACCCCGCCAGCACCGCTAACGGCGGCAGCCAGGCAACTTTTAATGTAGCATAAAGCACGCCTGCCAGTATCAGCCAGCGCAGCCAGCCCAGCAGCTTTTTATATCCTGCTGGAGCTGGAAGCGCCGCTCCCGGAACCGCAGGCGCATTCCGGGCCGCCTGCGTGATGGGCTGAATCATCCAGCGGTCCACCTGACGGCCAATCCAGCGCAAGTGCCACTCCGCCAGAATCGCGCCCGCGGCGGCGCCGAACGCCGCGCGCCAGCCGAAAAAAACTCCGGCCAGCCCCGTGGCGGCAATCCCCAGCAGCCGCATCAACAGCCTGATGCGCCGCTCCGCGGCCTTTAAGCCGGGGTCATTCAGGGCCGCGGCCGCGGGATTCATGTCCGCTGCCGGCGCGGAGAGGGGTGCGCCTTCGGGCATTAGCTGGATGACTGCGCTTTGGCGGCTTCCGCCGCCAAAACCGCCGCTTCGGCGCCTTGAAAGCCGATCTTGCTGTGCGTGCCGTCGCAGAAAGGCTTGTTCGTAGAACCGCCGCAGCGGCAAAGCGCGATGACCGGCTTGTCCACCGTGATGGTCTGGCCGTTGGAATCAATGAACTGAAACGGGCCCTGCACCACCAGGGGTCCGTTGCGGCGAATGGTAATGCTGACATCAGACATGCTGGATTTCCTTTTGCAATGATCGTATGCGGAACTTAATTTTACTACGAAGAAGAACGAAAGAATTTTTGCCGCCGCAAGCTAATTCGCGGTCTTGGGATGTTTTTTGCGGTCGCGCCGCAGCAGCGTATCGAGCCGCGATTCCAGCTCTTCCGAGCGGTCAATTTCAAACCGCAGTTCGGGCATCTGGCGAATTTGCAGCCGCTGGGCCAGTTGGGCGCGGAGAAAGCCGCGCGCCGACATCAGCCCGGCCAATGTGTGGCGCTCCTGCTCGGCGCCTCCCATGACGCCAACATAGACCAGCGCCTGATGCAGATTGGGCGCGACTTTAATTTCTGTAATTTGAGCCAGCCCCACGCGCGGGTCCGCGACCTCCCCGCTGATCAGGTCGGTGAGCTCTTCGCGCAGCATTTCCGCCAGGCGTTCCGGACGGTGCGGCATAGTGAACCTCCCGGGGCGCGTGCCGGCCTCAGCCGCCGTCCTCCGCGTCCTCCCAGATGGCGATTTCTCCCAGACTCACATTTTCGCCCGGCAGCGCCGATATCGCGCTTTCCCCCACGCGCTCGAGTTGTCCGCGCAGATAAGCGGCATCGCGGCTGACGGCGGCAACCGTAAGGCTGGCGCGATTCCAGACCACGGCGGCATCC
>JAKAZV010000119.1 GCA_021826505.1 Acidobacteriota bacterium
AACCTAATCTGGATTCTTCATTGTCCGCTCCGGAAACGCCCGCGCCTTTGGCCGCGACCATCACCATAGATGATTTCGCCAAAGTGGATCTGCGGGTAGGGGAAATTAAAACCGCCGAGCGCATTCCCGGCGCCACCCGGCTGCTCAAGCTGACCGTGGATATCGGCCTTGAGATCCGGCAAATTGTGGCCGGCATTGCGGAGGTGTACGATCCCGCCAGCCTGCCCGGCCGCAAGGTGGTCATTGCCGCCAATCTGGCGCCGCGTAAACTGCGGGGAGTCGAGTCCAACGGCATGATCATTGCCGCCAGTCTGGGGGAGCATGGCAAGCCGGCGCTGATTTCGGTTCCTGAGGACACTCCCCTCGGCGCCCGCCTGCGCTGAAGGCTGGCATTAGGGGCAGCCGCCCGCTTCAGTTACCCTTAATCTATGAGCGCCGCTAAAATTCCCCACCCACCCCAGCCGGATCCGGAACCGCCCCGGCGCCCGCGCACCGAAGTGATTACCCGGGGTTTCGATCCCATGCTATCGGTGGGTTCGGCGCGGCCGGCGGTTTTTCGCAGCTCGACTTATGTGTTTTCCAGTCCCGAGGCGGCGGAACGCGCCTTTGACATCGCCACCGGACGCGCCCAGCCCGCGCCCGGCGAGCATCCCGAGCTGATCTACTCCCGCCTCAACCATCCCAACGCGGAAATTCTCGAAGCCCAGCTGGCTCCGCTCGAAACGGACGCCCGCGAAGCCCTGGTTTTCAACTCCGGCATGGCCGCCATCATGACCGCGCTCATGGCCCACATGCAGCCGGGGCAGGGCATAGTCTTCACGGTGCCGCTGTATGGCGGCACCGAGCATTTAATTCAGGATTTCCTGGCTCCTCTGGGCATGCGGGGCCGGCCGGTGCCGGCGGGAGACGGCCCGGGCTTGCAGCGGGCGATTGCCGAGATGCCGAATCTGGCCGTGGTGCTGCTGGAAACTCCCGCGAATCCCACCCTCATCATGGCCGATATCGCCCAGGCCGCGGCCGCGGCTTCCCGCCGCCAGCCCCGTCCCATCGTGATGGTGGACAACACGCTGCTGGGGCCGGCCTTTCAGCATCCGCTGGCGCTGGGCGCCGATTTGTGCCTTTATTCGGCCACCAAATATCTTTCCGGATTCAGCGACATGATCGGCGGCGCCATCATAGGCGCCGATCCCGCGCTGATGCATCCCATACGCCTCAAGCGCAGCCTGTTCGGCAACATTCTGCAGCCGGATGAATGCTGGATTCTGGATGGCCGCCTGCCCACCGTGGGCTTGCGCATGCAGCGCGCCAGTGAAAATGCGGAACGAGTCGCCGAGCTGCTGGCCCGGCATCGCGCCGTCAGCCGCGTCTTTTATCCCCGGCTGGTGCGCGATCTCGAACAGCAGCGCATCATCGCCGCGCAATGCGATGCTCCCGGCGCCATGATCTCGATCGAGCTGCGGGGCGGCAAACCCGCTGCCTTTGAGTTCCTGCGCCGGCTGAAACTGGCCCGCAACGCCGTCTCGCTGGGCGGGGTGGAGACCCTGGCCTGCCATCCCAAAACCACCACGCACTCCGGGTTTACCGAGGCGCAATTCGCCACGGCCGGCGTAACCGACGGCCTGGTGCGGTTGTCGATCGGCATTGAGGACTGGCGCGACCTGGTCGCCGATTTTGAGTCAGCGCTTGACGCGGTCACGCGCTTGCAGCTCTGAGGCGCTTGAAAGTTTCTCATTTGCCGCTGGATGAATTGTTTCGACTGCCATGTCCTCGCCTATTTCCGCCAATCTGATGGACGGCTGGCGGTCGCGCCTGCGCCAGATTTGGGAACAGACCCGCGCGGCCGGCCGTCTGCTGGGGCCCAGCGCCCGCCTGCTGATCTCAATCGAAAATCACACCTACGCCTATTCCGTCGCGGCCAGCGTCATTCTGGCTTTTTTGCCGTTTATTCTGCTGTTAATCACGGTGGCTGACGCGCTGCACGCTTATCCCGCCATTCAGGTCATCTACGAGCTGGTGCGCCAGTATCTGCCGGCCGGGCAGGGGCAGATCATCCACGATCTCAGTTATCTGGCCCATCATCACACCCACTCCGCCGCCGCGTTTTCCCTGCTGATGCTGGCGATCAGCAGCACCGGCGTCTTTCTTCCCCTGGAAGTGGCGCTCAATGGCATTTGGGGATTCAGGCAAAATCGCAGCTATCTTGCCAACCAGGCGGTTTCTCTTGGGCTGGTGGCCGCCTGCGGCGTGCTCGCGTATTTGTCGGTGATTTTCGCCACCTGGGGCCAGGAGATCATTCACGCCGTGATTTTCACGCTGGCGCCCGCCGCCTGGAGCGGCTTCGCGGCGGGCTTCTACGCGGTTCTGTCCTGGATCATCCTGCGCGCCATGGTCATTCCCGCCTCCATCGCCGGATTTTTTCTCATCTACTGGCTGCTGCCGCATGGCCCGGTGCCGGCGGTGCAGGTGTTTCCCGCGGCATTTTATACCGGGCTGCTGGCGGAAATATTTCAGGTGATTTTCCGGCTCCTGCTGCCGGCCCTCGATTTTCAGGCCGTGTATGCCAGTTTTGCCCTGCCGGTCACGCTGATCTTCTGGGGATTTGCCAGCGCTCTGCTCTTGCTCTTTGGCGCCAGCCTCTCAGCCCGCAACATCGCCCGCATGCCCGCGCAGCTGCAGCTTAAATTTCACGGCTTTCCCCGTTTTCCCTTTCGCCGCGAGTAGCGGGCTTCTAATACGCCAGCAGCTCCGTCATGATCCGGTATAAATCTTCGCTCTGCGGCAGAATGGCGTCTTCCAGCGCCGGCTGATAGGCGCAGAACAAATCCTGGGCGGCGGCGCGCCGGACCGGAGCATCCAGGTGCTCAAAGAGTTCTTCGCCGATGCGGGCGGCGATCTCGGCGCCATAACCCCAGCTCAGCATGTCCTCATGCGCCACCAGCGCGCGCGCGGTTTTTTTGACCGAGGCCGCAATGGCCGCCCAGTCATACGGCGCCAGCGTCCGCAGGTCGAGAATTTCAATCTGCCGGCCGCTTTCGCGCTCGATTTTTTGCGCCGCCTGCAGCGCCCGCTGCACCACCGCGCCATAGGTCACCACGGTCAGGTCGCCGCCGGCTTTCACCACCCGCGCCTGGCCAAAGGGCAGGCAAAAATCCGGCCCCGGGTCGGGGGCGCGGTTGAAGGGCTCGCGGTAAAGCCGCTTATGCTCCAGAAACAGCACCGGGTCATCGCCGCGCAGCGCGGTGCGCAGCAGCCCGCAGGCATCGAGCGCGTTCGAGGGCATGGCCACGCGCAGCCCCGGGATATGCGTAAAAATGGATTCGCCGCTCTGGCTGTGATAAATAGAGCCGCCGGTTAAGTACCCGCCGATGGGACAGCGGATCACCACCGGCGCCGCAAAGCCTCCGTACGAGCGCCAGCGCAGCACCGCCAGTTCGTTGCGCATCTGCATCATGGCCGGCCAGATGTAGTCGAAAAACTGGATCTCGGCCGCCGGCCGCAGCCCGCGCGTGGCCATGCCGGTCGAGCGGCCCACGATGCTGGCTTCCGCGATGGGGCTGTTTTTTACCCGGTCGCCGAAGGCTTTCTGCAATCCGATGGTGGCCTTGAAAACCCCGCCTTTGCCCTTGACCTTGCCCAGATACTCCCGCCGCCCCACGTCGGCCACATCTTCGCCCAGCACCAGAATCCGCGGATCCCGCTGCATTTCCTCCAGCAGGCAGTGGTTGATCAGCTCGACCATGGTTCGCGGCTCCCCATGCGGCTGTTCGGGGACCGCGAATTGCGGGCTGGTGATATCCACGGCGTCGGAGTAAACGAATTGATGCAGGCTCTCCGGCCGCGCCGGCTCGGCTTCCAGCGCCAGATCCGTGGCCGCCAGGATTTCAGCTTCCACCGCCTGCTCCATGGCATTTAAATCGGCCGCGGTGGCCAAATTTTGCTCCAGGAGCTTTTCCCGGTTGATTTTGACCGGATCGCGGCTGGCTTCGGCGGCGCGCTCCGCATCCGGCCGGTACAGCCGCTCATCATCCGAAAGCGAATGCGAGTACGGCCGGATCACCCGCGCCCGCACCAGCGCCGGACCATGCCCGGCGCGGGCATATTCGCAGGCTTGCCGCATGGCGGCGTGCGAATCCCACAGATCGCAGCCATTGCATTCCAGCCGCAGCAGGGCGGGGAAGCCGGACAGCAGGGCCGCGATATTGCCGCCCGCCGTCTGCTCCTCGACCGGAACCGAGATGGCGTAGCCATTATCTTCAATCAAAAAAACAATCGGCAGCTTTTCTAGGCAGGCATGCGTAACCGCTTCCCAGAATTCACCTTCGCTGGTTGAGCCTTCGCCGCCGGTGACCAGCGTAATTTCATCGTCTTGCCAGCGCGCCGGCTTGGGGGCGGAATTTTTGGCCAGCCAGGCGGCGATTTTCTTTCCATGCCGCTGAAAATAGCGGGTGGCTTCGGCGCAGCCCACGGCCTGTAAAAATTGTGAGCCGGTGGGGCTGGAGCTGGAGACGATATTCCGCGCCGGATCGCTCCAGTGCGAAGGCATCTGGCGCCCCCCCGAGGCCGGGTCGCCGGCCGCGCCCACGGCCTGCAGCAGCATGTCGCGCGGGCTTACGCCCAGCCCCAGGCAGAGGGCGCGGTCGCGGTAATAGGGATAAATCCAGTCTGTGCCCACGCGCAGGCACTCGGCGGCCGCCGCTTGAATCGCCTCATGGCCGGCGCCGCTGACCTGAAAATAAATTTTCTGCTGCCGTTTGAGCAGGATCTCGCGGTCATCCAGCCGGCGGGACAAAAGCACGGTTCGGTACAGCGCCAATGCTCGTTCCGGCGTGAGGGCCGGTGCATCCGCCGCTGCGGCTGCGGTCTCCAGCGGTGCGGGCGCGGTTACGCTCATGGACGGTTCCGGGGGGTCAGGTTGTGCTCCGGGGGCTGATTCAGAAACATCTTGAAACAGCCCGCCGGTTTCATTATCCGCACCCTGCCCAATCCGCGTCAACACCGCTCTTGTCGCCGGTTCGGCTTACCGGGTGGTCATGATGAAATGCACCCGGCGGTTGCGCGCGTAACAGGCCGAATCCGCCGCTGTGCAGAACGGATGGCCCCAGACGGTTGTGAGCCGAATGCGGCTGAGGCTGATCCCCAGGTGGGATAAATACTGCTGGGCCGCCCGCGCCCGCCGCAGCGCAAGCTGATGGTTGTAGGCGGGCGTGCCCCGGGAATCGTAATACCCGGCGAGCAAAAAGTGAATCTGGGGATGACGCCGCAGCCAGGCCGCGTCCTGGCGCAAAATGCCCTCGTCATATTCCGTGATCGTGGCTGAATTGAAGCCAAAATAAATATCCTTCATGCGGTTGCGAAACAATAGGGCAGTGACGGCGGGCGCGGGAGCCGGCGCCGCCTGAACGCGAACCCTGGTGCCGGCGTGTGCGGCCAATCCCAGGGAGTCGGTGACCCGGACGCGGATGCGCGCCAGGCCGGCGGGAACCCCATGGGTATTCCAAATCGCCTGCGCCCGATGGCGATTCGTGATTGTGCCGCCGGGAGTTTTCCAGGCATATTGCAGACTGCGTCCCGCGGTGCTGTGCGCCACCGCCATTAAAGTTACGTTGTGCCCGGACATCACGGTGCGCGGCGTTGCCTCCACCGCGGTGATGATGGGCGGCTGCAGCGGATAGGCTTTCAGCTCGACGGGCGCGGTGGCGAGTGCCGTATGGGCCCAGTCGCCATGGGTGGCCGCCAGGATTTTGACCGCATACATTCCTGGCATCACTCCCTGCGTTCGTAACAGGGCTTCGTAGCCATGAGTTGAGAGCTGGCCTCCATTCGTGCTCCAGCGGTACTGTTCACCGGGAAACCGCGGCTCGCAAATGATGCGGATCGTGGCGCCCACGGTGGCAGAATTGGGATGGGCCTGGCAGTGCAGGCTGAGTGCTGGTTGAGGGATGACAGATGGAGCGGGGCGCCCATGGCCGCTCCAGCCCAGCGAAATCCCATAGCGCCAAATGAAATCAGTGCCGAATTCATAATTATTGTGGACATAATATAGATCCGCCTCGGGCCGCAGAAACCAGCTCCGGGCGCGGGTGAAATACAGTTTGTAAGCCGCGCCGAAATGCAGGGCCAGACGATTGGATCCGGTCACCGTGGCGCATCCCCCGGGCGTGCCGCAGAGCTGATGGCTGGAGATCAGCGACAGATTTTGCGCTCCCAGCCCGGCCATCAATTCCAATTGCGTCGGATGGGCGCCCTTCCATTCCTTCACCATCCAATCCACATACCCGTCCCAATACAGGGGGCGCATGGGCTGGCCGAGCAGCGTGGGCTGGCCGGACTGCCAGAAGACTTCGCCCCCGATGCCCCAATGGCGGACGGGAAACCAGGTCTCGCCCACGCTCCAGGCCAGGCCGCCCTGGCCCAGTTGCAATTTGCCGGGCGGCTGGGAGGCGGCCAGGCTGTTCAGACCAAAAAATACGTCCACGGATTGAGCCCGCGCCATTCCTGTCAGCAACAGGCAAAACAGTATCCCGAAAATAGGCCATTTTGAAGACGAGATTTTCATATTCATCCTTTCCAGCCAGATTGCTCGTGACTAACCTTGTGAGTTGACAGAATCCATTGTGCTAAACATACCAGACTGCGATGATTTACTCCACCATCAAACTCAGGGTCTTGCTGTGCGATTGCCCAGCGAAGATACGGCGTTCACGGTGACCGTGGTATTGCTGGGTCCGTTATGCGCCGGGCTATCTGCAGAAGGCAGAGCCAAAGTGGAGGTAAGTTCCCCTTGGTTTTTCCCGGCCGAAAAGCCTGGTGAGCTGAATGACTTGAAACTCGCTGAGTTTGAGAATCTCATCATGGCTGTGGATTCCGTCAGGACAATGGCAGCGGCGGTCAGCACGGCAACGGTCATGAGATTTTATTGGATCTAACGAGATCAACCGGTGCGGCTCCGGCCGGGAAGTTGCGAAATGGTTTCGCCTGGTAGCGGCCCATGAGTCCACCATCAGGAATATTAAAGTCGTATCGTGTGGGAAGGCCGGGTTGCTGGTTAGGACCTGGCCCTCCGCCATTGAACGATGCGGAGCGCTCAGGGAAAAGCAATTCCGAAGGAATTGCTTCATGAAAAGCTGCGAGCAGGCGGGTTCCAACGC
>JAKAZV010000014.1 GCA_021826505.1 Acidobacteriota bacterium
ACTGGAAAATCATGTTTATTAGAAGCAATCGAACTTTATGCCAGTAGTTCACCTTGGGATGTTTTACGTGTGGCAACACGGCGAGATCCAGATAATATTAGGCGTAATCGTATGGGACGTTATGATATACATGAGATGGATGTATCATTTAACCAACTTATAAATTTATTTCATCGTGAACACGGTAAGCTTTTAAAGCCTACTATTCAATTATCGGCAGATAATCCTAAATCTGATTTGAAATTACATTGTGAGCAGTTTATTGATAATTTTTTAAATTTAGAGATGAATATATCTGAAATAAATAACCCAGAATCAAGAATTCAACGCAAGCGTTCAAGCCTTTTCCTGGAGGCAAATTTTGAAATTTCTAGAGGCAAAGAAAAAATCAACGTTAATTTAAATGAAAATTCATTTCGACGGCAGTTACTTCTGGAAGACTCTTTAAAAAAAGAAGAATGGTTACATCCAGATGTAGCTCCGGTTGCATTTCTGCCCGCACGTGGTTTTAATAATAATGAAACAAAAAGACTTTGGGATAAAGCATCACTCATAGATCAAGATGAGTTATTGTATGATTTACTTAAATTTATCGAACCTGAAATTCGTGATCTTCGTTATATAAGTGATTCTGAAAATAGTATTGATCTTCCATATCTTAAAATTAACGATTACAAGGGGAGAATTTCACTTTCTTCAATGGGGGATGGGTTGACACGGCTTTTTCATATTGGTTTAGCTATGGCAAATGCATCACGTGGGATTTTATTAATTGATGAATTTGAAAATGGATTGCATTGGGAGGTTCAATTGCAATTATGGAAGGCACTTTTTAAAACAGCGGAAAAGTTTGGCGTGCAGGTTTTTGTTACTACACATAGTAATGATTGTATTCAATCTTTTATTCAATCGCAGAATGATAAGTTAATTCCGGATCAAAGTTATGTATATAGACTTGAGCGGAATGGCGATGATATTAATGCGCATGAGTTCACGGCGCAAGGATTAGAAGCTGCGATTCGTCAGGGAATTGAGGTGCGATGAATTTAATATGACAAATAGATTACAGGCTATAAAAGCGGATCTTGGTAAAATGAAAGATAATGTTTTATTGGTTGAAGGAATTGATGATTGGCATACCATGCGTCATATCATTCAGGGGACTGAAATCGAAATAGGGTATTGCGGTAATATTACTGATATTTTAGAAAAACTTTCAGGCTTGACTGAGGCGAGCAATATAAATCAAAAGATAATAGGCGCTATTTTGGATGCTGACGACCAAATTAATGATCGAATTAGATCATTGCGGGATAGGCTTGGGAAATATTATAAAATTCCCAATGATTTTCCATCTAAGGGTTTGATATCTAAACCAAGTAATAATCGATTGCCAATTTTGGGAATCTGGTTAATGCCAAACAATATAAACTCAGGAATTTTCGAGGATTTGCTTCGTCAGGCAATATCATCAGATTCAGATGATTATATCACAAGGGTGGTTGAACAGGCAAAAGAAGACAATATGACTAATTTTCGTGATGTGGAAAAATCAAAGGCAATAATTAAAACACATATTGCATGGCAGAATCCAAACATGAAGAATGTTGGTGAAGCAATTAATACATGTTTTGATAATTTATCATTGGCATGTAAGGATTTCCTGAATTGGATAGATGAATTATTTATCCATGGAAATTGATATATGTTCAATTTCAAGCATCCAGTAGAATCACCAGCCGTTTCGGGCCGTGCGCGCCCAGCACCAGCATTTTTTCAATATCCGCGGTGCGGCTGGGGCCGGTGATCAGACTGAACATGGAGCGTGCCGGCGTAGGGCCATGGTTCTGCAATCGCGCCAGGGCGTCATCCAACTCAGCAACGATCTGCTCCGCCCGGGCATAGACGATATGCAGCGGCGGCAGCACCGAGGCCGCCCGGCCGCCCTGCGCGGTGGAAATGAGCAGCGAGCCGGTGCGCGCGATCAGGGCCTCGGCCAGGGTCAGGCTGGTGGCGTGACGATCATCGGGGGGGCCGGAATCGGGGCCATCGCTGCAGCCTTGCCAGGGACGCAGCAGTTCTTCCCAAATGGCCTCTACGCCCGCGGCCGGCTTTTGCGCATAGATGCGGGGCGCGCCGGGACCGGGGTTTTCTCCCGGCGCCAGGCCGGTGTCCATTAAAAGCTTATAGAACGCGCGCACTAACTCTTCCCGCCGGCCCTCGATGAGTTCGGTGCGGTTGGCCGCGCACTCGTCCCGGAAGTGCGTCCGTATATCGGTGAGGGGAGCGAATGCCGGGCGTGCCGCATCAGCGGGCGAATGTGTCCACGGCGGCTGAGTTGGCGTTTTGAGCGCCGCCGCAAGGCGCCGCAGGATGCGTTCCCGGGCTGGATTTTCCTGGTTCATGAATGTGCGGCCTTGGCCCCGGCGTCATTTGTGGCTGCCGGATTTTTCCGCTTGCGCCACCAATCGCGAAATGATTCCGGCGGCAGCTCCGGCGCGGCGCGATAGCGCGTCCAGGGGCGCAGCGGATCAAGGCGCGAGCTGGGCGCGGCCAGCGACTGCGCATAGCGCAGCCAGCGACGTCCGCGGCGGCCCAGCTTCTCAAATCGCTTGCCATCGCCGGCCAGCCAGCCGAACGCGCGAAAAGCGGCTTGTTCCCGCCACGGCCGGCGGCGGGAACTGTCGCGCCGGAGCTGCAACAGATGCGGGTGAAGATCTATTTCGACCGGACAGACGCTGGTGCAGGCGCCGCAAAGCGAAGAGGCCTGGGCCAGATGGGCGAAGCGCGGGCCGCGCAGGTGCGGCGTCAGCACCGCGCCGATGGGGCCCTGATAAGTGGTGCCGTAGCCATGGCCGCCCACCGTCTCAAAAATCGGGCAGATATTCAGGCAGGCGCCGCAGCGGATGCAGTGCAGAATATCGCGCTGTTCGGGGTCGGCCGCAAGCTCGCCGCGGCCGTTGTCGAGCAACACCACATGCATCTCTTCCGGACCGTCGCTTTCATTTTCCTGCCGGGGTCCGCCAATCAGCGAGTTATAGCAGGTAACCGCCTGGCCGGTGCCGGCGGTGGCCAACAGCGGCCAGAACAAGGCCAGATCACGCAGCCGGGGCAGGATTTTTTCAATTCCGGTCAGCACCACATGAATGCGCGGCAGCGCGGCCGAAAGCCGCGCGTTGCCTTCGTTCTCCGTGACCGCGACCAAGCCCGCGTCGGCAATCAGAAAATTCGCGCCGGTAATGCCCATCTCCGCCGCCAGAAAGCGCCGCCGCATCTCGGCCCGCGCCGCCGCCACCAGCGCCTCCGGTTCATGCACACTTTCCGGCAGGCCGAGTTTTTCATGAAACAGCGCCGCCACATGTTCCCGGCGCAGGTGCATGGCCGGGGTCACGATGTGAAAAGGCGGCTCGTTGCGGAGCTGCACGATATATTCGCCCAGGTCGGTTTCGAGCGTCGCAATTCCGGCTGCTTCCAGCGCCGGCGTCAGGTGAACTTCTTCGCTCACCATGGATTTGGACTTCACCACCTGCCGCACCTGGCGCCGCCGCGCCAGGGCCAGAATGTAATCGCGCGCCTCGGCCGCGGTTTCCGCCCAGAAAACGCGGCCGCCGCGGGCTGTCAGATTGCGCTCGAATTCGAGCAGATAGCGGTCCAGATGGGCGATGGCCTCGGCTTTGACGGCATGGGCTTGCGCCCGCGCCGCATTCCAGTCCGCGAAGCGCTCGCGCCCCAGGCCGGCCGCGTGCTGATAGGTGGCCAGGTTTTTTTTCAGCACCTGGTGCAGGGGCACATCCACGGCGATGCGCCGCGCGTCCTGTTCGAATTGCCGGGCCGCATTCATGCCGCCGCGCCTCCGTCCTGCGTTTGCGCCAGAATTTCCGCCAGATAGATGGGGCGCACGCGTCCCGGCTGGCGGCCCAGCATGCCGCCCAGATGCAGCAGGCAACTGGGATCGGTGCTGGTCACATAGTCCACGCCCGCTTGCGACAAGGCGGCGATTTTCCGCTCGCCCATGGCGGCCGAAATCATGCCGTATTTCACGGCAAACGCGCCGCCAAAGCCGCAGCAGCGTTCGCAGTCTTCGGCCTCGGTCAGCTCCAGCCCGCGCACCTGGCGCAACAGCCGCCGCGGCTCATCTTTCAGCCCCAGTTCGCGCAGGGCGTGGCAGGCGTCATGCATGGCGACGCGGTGGGGAAAATACGCGCCCACATCTTCGATGTGAAGCTGGCGCACCAGAAATTCCGAGAATTCATAAACCCGCGTGCCGGCCGCTTCCAGTTCGCGGCGCAGACCGGCGTCACTGCCCGCCAGATGGGGATAAAAATGCCGCACCATGGTGGCGCAGGAGCCGGAGGGCGCAACCACGGTTTCGGCCCGCGCGAAAATCCTGGCCCAGCGCGCCGCCAGCGGCCGAGCCTCATCCCAAAAGCCGGAATTAAAGGCCGGCTGACCGCAGCAGGTTTGTTCTTCGGGAAATTCCAGTTCGCAGCCCAGGCGCTCCAGAACCCGCACCATCGCCTGCCCCGCCCGGGGCATGATCTGATCCACAAAGCAGGGAATGAATAAGGTAATTTTGGCCATCGGTCTTTACCATCATAGCGAATGGATGGGGGACGCAACGCAATATAAGCCCAATGATGACCTTAACATTTGCAATTAAATGGGCACGCTCTGGTCGGGACGCAAAATCCAGGCGCGGGGCGCGGCGCCGGGCTGATATAACTTCACCCGCACGGCATGCGGCTCGGTGCCCAGCCAGCGCAAGGGCCGGCCCGCGGCATCGGTGATCAGCCGCGCTGGCCCGTCAACCGCCAGGATTTTTCTGCCGCTTAAGAAAAGCTCGCTGTGACAGTGCGCCGCCAGGCGCGGCTGGCGGCTGCGCAAGGCTGCTTCTCCCGGCCCGGAACCGAGCGGCAGCCGGTATTCACAATGGATAGCATTGCCGGGAACCCGGCAATTCCATTCCAATTCCTGGCTGGCGGCGCGAACCCCATAGAGCCGGCTGGTGAAATCGAGCAGCACCAGCATGGCCGGGGAATAATCGCGGCCGGTGGACATGGCGCCGGTCCAGGGGTCGGCCTGCTGGGAAAAATGCGGCGCATTCATCAGGAGCCGCAGCCATTGCCGCATCAGATGGTTCAAGGCGCTGGCATGGCCATAATGCTCCAGCCAGCGGGGCGCGCGCAGGGCCGTGAGCGCTTGGCTGGGACCGCCCCAGCAGTCGCGCGGCATGGCCCGGTTAAAAGCCGGGTCATCTCCGGCGATCGAAGGCAGCGGAAAAGGCAGCCAGAATTCCCGCGGATTCAGCACATGGCGCGCGATCAGGGCCGCGGCCAGGCGGGCGTCGGGCACGTGATTTTCCAGCACCACCAGAAGCGCCACGCTGTTGATGCGCAGCAGATGCCCTTGTGCATCACGGTCAAAAAAATTCATGGCCCGCGGATCGTAGCACCAGCGGAAGATGGCGCGGCGGATTTGTTCCGCCGCCGCGCGCCATGCCGCGGCTTCGCGCGGCCGGCCCAGATGCCCAGCCATGCGCGCCAGCGCCAGCCTTCCGCCATAGACGGTGGCGGAAAGATCGGGCGCCAGATAGGGCAGGCGGGGATTGGGCGGGCAGCGCCGCGCGTCGCCATCCGGGCAGGCGCCCGGCAGCCCGGCAAAACGCGGACTGCCGTCTTCGCCGGTATCAAAGGTGCAAAAAGCCTCGCACAGGCCGGTATGCCGGGTATTGCGATTGCGGGCCAGCCAGCGGTCCCAGGCGGCGCAGGCGGCATAGGCTTGCCGCAGGAATGCCTCGTTGCCGGTCTGCTCGGCCATTTCCAGCGCGGTGGCCGCGATGGGCGTCACCATTTGAATCTGGCTGAACTCGATCCGCTGTTCGCGCACGCAGCAGGGCAGCCAGCCGCCGGGGCGGCGCAGTTGAAAAAAGATGCGATGGTTTTCCAGCGCCCGCGCCGGGTTCCAGCGGGCATAGGTCAGGCCTTCGAGCGGTCCGCATTCAAGCCAGATGCCGGGATACGGTCCGCCTTCGATCAGCACCGGGCCCGAGTGATGGTAAAGCCGCCGTAGGTTGCCCGCCAGTTGCCGCTCCGCGGCTTGATATCTGGCGATCAGCCGCGGATCATCGCAGAGGAACCCGGGGGCATCCGGCGTGCCATGGCTCGGCTCAATGGCCATGAAAAGTTTCCGGCCAGGTCTAAAAACTCCTGGGCAGTGACATTATCCGGCAATTTCTTCCTTTTTGGCATCCATAATTCGATGCTCCGGCCAGGGCCAGCTTTGGGCGAGTTGAAACCGGCGCACCGCGCGCAGGCGAAAGGCCGGCCGCGCGGGAGTGGCCTGAATGTGAAAAAATGCGGCGTTTTCCACGTCATTCAGCACAAACGCCGCCCGCGCGTCATTGCCCCGGGCGCGGACTTCAATATTGCTCATGGAGACGCCGCGGGCGTGGCGGATAAAAAATCCGTGCGCCGGCATGGGGCCGGTGCGGCCCGGTCCGGGGTAGCCGCGCTGCCGCTCGGGCGGCTGGCGGTGCGCGTCGGCGGTTACGGGATCGCCCCGGTGCTCGATCAGGATATTGTTCAGCCGCACGTCTTCGATCAGGTGTCCAGGAATGCCGCTGATGATCGAGCACAGCCGCGGATCGGCGCCATGGCAAGAGACATTGCTGATGGTTACCCGGCGCAGCCGCCCGATTTGCGTGCCCGCGGGCGCGCGCATGCGCCGGCCCAGGCGCAGATAAAGCGGCGCGCTGGAGATGTTGCGCATCGTCAGATTGGTGACCGTGATGTCTTCCAGATGCGCCCCGTCCACGGTTTCGAGCGCCAGCCCCTGACAGTTTTCAAAGATGCAATTGCTGATGGCGATATTCATGAACCCGCCCGTGGATTCGGTGCCGCACTTGATTCGGCCGGTGTGGAAGGCGCGCTGGCCGGAGGGAAAGGGGCGGAATGTGCCATCCAGCAGCGTGCCTTCCATGAAGCCGCCGCTGACGAAACAATTGGCGATCGTGACCCATTCCGTGGGCCGGGGAAAGCCCAGGGCATAGGAGCTTTTTAAGCAAATTCCGTCATCCCAGGGCGAATTGACGCTGGTGTTGACGATGCGCACGTTGCGGCAGCAGTCAATATCCATGCCGTCGCGGTTGGTGTCAATTTTCAGATTGTCAATCGTGAGATTGTCCACGCCGGTGGCGAGAATGCCGAAGTGCCCGCCATGCAGAATCTGAAAATCGCGCAGCAGCACGTTATGGCAGTTTTTCAGGGCGATGGATTTATTGCCCACGCCGGGCTGCCGGGCATTGGGGCCGGGGCCATAGCCTTTGCTCAGTCCAAGGCCCCAGATCAGGCCCGGTCCGAGGATAGCCACATCCTGCAATCCGACGCCCCAGATCAGGCTGTTATGCCAGTGGCGATGGCCGAAATCCTCGTAATGCTTGGCGGCGGGGTTCGGCTCGGGCAGATCAAATCCGCCCGGTTGACCGGCCGGGGGCGAATCGGCGGCGATCAGGACCGCGCCTTCGCCCAGGTGCAGCGTGATGCGGCTTTGCAGGTGAATGGAGTAGCTGAGATAGCTTCCGGCGGGAAAATACACCCGGCCGCCGCCGGCTTTCGCCGCGGCCGCGATGGCGCGGTTGATGGCCGCGGTGTCCAGGCTGTGGCCGTCGCCGCGCGCGCCATAGTCGCGCACGTTCCAGGCGTGCCCGGCCGGCAACGGGCTGGCAGGCATGGCGCTGGCGGCATGGCTCGCACCCGGCAAGGCCAGCGAAGCCGCGCCCCAGCTGCCGGCGCGGCGGAAAAAATCACGGCGGTCGGAATTCATGTTCTGTCTCCTGAATGCATGAGTACGGGAATGAGCCGCACCGGGCCGAGCAGGCCGCTGGGCGGAATATTTTCAGGCGCGCCTTTGCCGTAGCGCCCCCAGCGGATGCCGAATTGTTCGGCCACCGGCTTCCAGTCCGGCCGTGGCGCCAGGCGCTGGTGCTCGATCCAGAGATTGCCCACCGCGATGCGCAGCCGGTTGCGGCCGGGCCGCAGGGCGCCCGCGCAGGCCAGGATGCGCGGCCCGCACCAGGCCGCGCCCAGATTGTGTCCGTTCAGCTCCGCCTCGGCGGTTTCATGCACCGCCCCCAAGTCCAGGCGCCACTCCCATGCGGTGGACGCAGTTGCATGGCCGGCCCATTCGAACTCGGCTTCATAAATTCCCCAGCCGCTGAACCCTCGTCCCATGGCCAGTCTGGCCCAGTTGCCGAGCTGGCGCAGCGTGGCGGAATTTTTCCCCAGCGTCAACCGCCAGGGACCGGGGATGGGAACCGGCGCAGGCAAGCGCGGAGGCGACAGGACGCGGGTTTTTTTTGCGGGCTGCGCCGCGCTGGATTTTCCGAAGATCAGGACGCAAGACTCATAAGCCGCCAGCTCGATCGCGCACTCTGTCTGCTCGGCGCCGGTGGCGGCATCGCGCGTAAAGCTCGCTTCCACGGCATGGACTTCCGCCGGCCGCATGGGATCGCGCCGCACCGGCCAGCGATGGCCGGCCGCGAACCGCGCCTGGAATTTCTGAGCCTCCGGCGAAACGTTGGCGAGAAAGTATAAGTCCTCGCCATTTTCTTCCCGGCGATGGGCAAAGCCGACGTGGGCCACGGCGCGGGCGCGCGCGGCGGGCGTGGCGGCCAAA
This sequence comes from Acidobacteriota bacterium, assembly GCA_021826505.1. Lineage (GTDB taxonomy): Bacteria > Acidobacteriota > Terriglobia > Terriglobales > SCQP01 > JAKAZV01. The sequence continues at coordinate 8,674 of JAKAZV010000014.1, forward strand.
ACCTCGAAGGCGGGCGCCAGCCGAGTGCGCAACTGCCGCCGCGCCTCGCTCCAGTTGCGCACCCAGACTACGCGGCCTTTTCCCGCCGGCCGCATCACGCCCGGGCGCGGCGCGGCCCCGCTCCACAGCTTCCGCAGTATCTGCCGCAGCCGGGCCGTGCGCCCGGCCTGATCTTTCCGGCCTGGCGCCGCGCCGGGCAGCCGGCCGATGAAGATCAGGCTGCCGCCGGCGCGGGCCAGCTCCGCCAGCCGGGCCAGGGACTCCGGCGGCATGAACTCGATGGCGGGCACGATGGCTGCCTGATAGCGCGCGGTTCCGATGCGCAATTCGCCATCCCCGGTCCGTGCCAGGCGCCGCAGGGCGTCATCGTTGACGAAATCAAAGTCGTAGCCGGCCTGGCGCAGGGCCAGCAGATTCCGGTTCCCCAGCTTCTTCTGGATTTCCTGATCCATGAGCAGCGAGCCGGCGCCATAATGCGCGTAGATATCGCTCAGGGGCACATAGACGCAGATGGGATTCACCGCGCGGCCCTGCTGCAGGACCGCCGAAACCCGCTGTAAATAGTCCGCCAGATAGCGGTAGTGGCGCCACCAGATGTTGTTGTGGTTGACCATGGTCGAGGCATACCAGACCCAGCCCGGCTGGCCGGCCTGGGGCGGGGAATAGGAGTAGCCCTGGTTGACCACCTGATTGATGCCATCGAGGAACTGGGCATCGCTCGCAGCTTTCATCATTTCGAGCGAAACCAGAAAGCGCGGCATGCGCAGCCAGGTATAGCTCTCGCACGAGACCACCGGCTTGTTGTAAAGATGCCCGGCCGACGATGCCAGGCGGCGATGGCCGATATCAACCCGGTAACGGTCGGCATATTCGCCGCTTTCACCCTCGGGAATATCGGCATGGCCATAGCCGCGCATCACGTCGCCCATGGCGCCGTGCGCCTGCATGCGTGCCGTCATGCCGCGCGGCCGGCTCCAGGCCGGCAGTTGGGCAAAAAAGTTATCCAGGATCAGGTCGGAAAGGGTGAGGTGATAATCGTGGCGGATGGCCGCCGTCTCCGCGCCGGCTTGCGCTTCCGCCAGCGCGGGCAAAAATGGCCGCAGATCATAGCCGCGCCGGCGGCGGAACTCAGGCAAAAATTCCGGCGTCCAGTCGGCGCCGAAGACCTCGAGACTGTCGCAAAACACGCTGGTGAAAGGCGGCGCGGGCACTCGGGCCGCGCCGGCCAGGCCGCCGAGCACCTGTTCGCCGGCGGCTTCCAGAAACCAGCGCATGGCGCGCCGGCTGAAGTGGTCCATGACCAGGCCTTCCATCCCCAGCGTGGGGCGCTTCACGGTCTGCCGGGTCGGCGCGGAGATAAATACATAGACCCGCCAGCGGCCGCGCGGCGGCTGCCATTGCAGCCGGGCATGGCGCAACTGCCGGGTCAGCAGCCGGGTGGCATCGAGCCGGGGCTGGCCTTCGCTGTCGAGGGGCGTCGCCACGACGGCCGCGACATGCCCGGCATCCACCAGCACGGGAAACAAATCCCAATGTACGGAACCCGAGCCCGCGAAGTCGCGGCTCAGCCATTGCAGCTTGTGGGCGCCCAGGCCAGCCGGCATGAAGGGACCGCCGTAGGGCCAGCCGCTGCCCAGCGTCAGATCAAATTGCAGTCCGCGGGCATGGGCGCTGGCGATGGCGTAACGCAGCCGCGCGAACCACTCCGGCGAATAATTGCGCAGATTGCGGATCTCCAGCCGGGCATCATCCACCGCGACCGGATAGACCGGCTGCAACTCGACCCCGCGCAGGCCGCCGGCCTGCATCAGGCGGAATTCGCGATCCAGTTCCACCTCGGTGACCGCGCCGCCAAACCACCACCAGCGCGTCATGGGCCGGGTGGTCTCGGGCGGCGAGGCCAGCGCCCGCTCAAATCCCATGCCGCGTGCGCCGGGCACTGTGGGTTCGCCGGCGCCGCGCGGCAGGGCTGCGGTGCGGGCATCCGGCGCGGGGCTGGCCCGCGGAAAAGCAAAACCCAGGGCGGCTCCGGCGGCGGCCGAGCCGGCTAAAAATTGGCGCCGGGGCAGGGACATGGGACGGTTTCCTGATGAAAAGGCGTTCCCAGATAAAATAATCTACCCGGGCGCATCCGGGCCATGTTTCCATTTAAATCCCGGCTTTAGCCGGAGTAAATCCGGCCGTGAGCAGAGCCAGGCCGGAAACCACAAGGCAACCGCAGCGTGCGCAGATGTGCGTGGGGATTGCCGAGCGGGTTCCAACGCCGCTATGCGATGCTTATCCCTGAGCGTGATCTGTCCATTTGCATGATGAATAACCCAGCCCAGCCCATCTGCATTGCCGTGGATCTGGGCGCCTCCAGCGGACGCGTCGCCTGGGCGCGGCCGGCTGCGGCGGGGCTGGAAATTTCCATCGTGCATCGCTTTCCCAATCAGCCGGCCGAGCGCGCGGGACGCCTGTACTGGGATCTGGAATATCTGGAGCGCGAAATATTTCATGGCCTGCGCCTGGCGGCGGCCGCGGCGCCCGGCCCCATTGCCGCGATCGGCATGGACGGCTGGGCGGTGGACTACGTCTGGCTCGATGCCGCCGGCCATGCCCTGCGGCCGCCCTTTTGTTATCGCGATGCGCGCACGGAAACGGCTTTGCCCGGGCTCCAGCGGCATATTTCCGACGCCCGACTTTATGCCCTCACCGGCTGCCGCACGCTGCGCTTCAATACCCTTTATCAGCTCTACGCCGACGTGATTGCGGATGGCATTCCGGAAGGCGCGGTGTGCTGGCTCACGCTGCCCGAGTATTTTCTGCATCGCCTGGGCGCCCGTCCGGTGATGGATTCCACCATGGCGACGCATACCCAGATGCTGCAACTGAACCGCCAATGGAGCGCGGAAATCTTCTCGGCCGCGGGCCTCGCGCTCGCGGCCGCGCCTGAGGTAGTTCCCGCCGGCTGCGACCTGGGCAACATTTCACCGGACTGGCGAACCCAGCCGGCTTTCAGCGACACCCGCCTGATCGCGCCCGCGTGCCACGACACCGCCGCCGCCATCGCCGGCTTGGAGGCTGAGTTCGGGCTGGATGCGGAGACGGCATATTTAATTTCCGGCACCTGGTCGCTGCTCGGCTGCGCCCTGCCTGAACCGCTGGTGACCGAGGCGGCGCGCGCCGCCGAATTCACCAACCAGGGAGGGGTAGAGGCGCTTTCACCCCTTACTCCGCCCAACCGGATTTATTTTCTAAAAAATATTAACGGCCTCTGGCTGTGGGAAGAATGCCTGCGCGCCTGGCGGGAAGCCGGCCGCGACTGGCCGCGGGATGAGCTTTTAGCCGCGGTGCGGGCCGCGGGTGACGTCGAGGCCGGTTTTGACGTTCATGCGCCCGAACTGCTGCTGCCCGGCCATATGCCGGAGCGCATCTGCCGCCTGCTGGCCGACCGCGGCATTGCGGCATCGCCGGGACCCGATGCCGCGCCGCGGCTTACCGCGTTGATTTTCGCCAGCCTGGCGCAGGCCTATGCCGGCAGCTTACGGCAGTTAAGCGGCATGACCGGCCGCCGGTTTTGCCGGCTCATCGTGGCTGGCGGCGGGGTTCGCAATCATCTGCTGAATCAGCTTGTCGGTGAGCGCACGGGTTTGGAGATCATGCCGGGCCCGGCCGAGCCTTCGCTGGCCGGCAACATCAATATTCAATTGCAGACGCTGAAGAAATCCCTATGAAGCATCGCCGCGGTGCGGCCGTTCCGGCAGGGCGCAGAACTGCCCCTGGGAAAAATTTCCCGCCTCCACGCCCAGGGCGCGGTTGAAGCGGGCGCGGAAATTTTCCCAGGCCACGCCGGCGGCCAGCTCAATGATCTGGGGCTCGGACAAATGCTCTCGCAATGCGGCGAAGGTTTCGTCAGCAATCGCGGCCGGAGTCGCCGTCATCTCGGTTGTGAATTGCAGCACGGCCTTTTCCGCCGCATTGAAGTGCGGGCTGCTGGCAAAGCCGGGCAGGCCGCGCAATTGATCTTCGCTTAAGCCTTCTCTTCTGCCCCCGGCAGAATGAATGTCCAGTCAAAAGGGGCAGCCGGTGAGCGCCGCCGTCTTCAGCATGGCCAGCCGCTTCCAGCGCGCCGGCAGGGTGCCGGGGCGATTGTCAAAGCGCTCCATGGCCACGGTGGCCTCGAGCAGGCCGGGCACGCGGGCCCGCAACCGCATGGCTTCCGGCACCAGGCCCAGCCGTTTGCGGATCGCGGCAAAAATCAGGCGCACGCGCCAGGGCGCGCGCCGGGTTTCCAGTCCGGCCATTCGAGCCATGGTTTTTCCTTTCAGGGTTTTACTGACTGCCCATAAGTTGAGTGGTACCGCCCATGCCACTTGGCGACTTCATCTGCCGGCAGCGGCTTCGGCTGGCCCAGCAACAGCGCCAGATGGCAGGTGCGGGCCACATCTTCCAGCATGATGGCGGCCTTCAGCGCGGCGCGCGGGTTGGCGCCCCAGCTAAAGGTCCCGTGTTGCGCCAGCAAAATGGCCGGCGCCAGATTCTTGTGCTTCAGGATGGCTTCGCCGATGTGCTCGCCTTGGTTGTCCACATACGGCGCGCAGGGGATGGATTCCCCGAATTCATCGGCAATAGCGGTCAGCCAGGCGGGTATGGGCCGTCCCAGCAGGGCAAAGCTGGTGGCGTAGTTCGAATGCGTGTGCACCACCCCGCCCAGCTCTTTCATATGCTCATAGAGATAAAGATGGTGCGGCAGATCCACGCTCGGCTTCAGTCCGGCGTCGGGCAATCCGGGCATGGCGAAACGCCGGCCCTTGAGATCGGTGAGGGGCAGCATTTCAGGCGTAAGGCTTTCATAATCCACGCCGCTGGGCTTGATGGCAACCAGACCCAGCGTGCGGTCAATCCCGCTGGCGTTGCCGGAGTGCTCGGTCACCAGCCCGGCGCGATGAATGCCCCGGTTCGCCGCACAGACCACTTCGCGCAGGGCTTGCAGCCGCTGGCGCGCATCCTGATGTTTGCTTTTAGCTGGAGGTTTCAATTTCTACTCGCCGGTCAGATTTACGAACATTCTGATCATGAGATGAAAGCGCGGAAAGATGCAAGCTGAGCCGGGCGGAATGCGCGCGGCATCCGAACGCCGCTATGCGGCACCGGTTCCCACGCCCATTCCAGCCTTGATCTCGCGCAGGCGCTGCATGACTGAGTTCTCGCCGCGGCCGAAATAATCATGCAGCGTCAAATACTCGCGGTAAAGCCGGTCATAAACCCGGGTCGCTTGCGGATTGGGCTGATAGGCTTCGGGCCGCAGCCGCGCCAGGGCTTGCGCCGCGGCGCGGATATCGGGATAGGCGCCGGCCGCCACCGCCGCATGCAGCGCGGCGCCCAGCGCGCAGGTCTGCTCGCTGGCGGCAACCCGGATCGGCTTGCCCGTGACATCGGCATAAATCTGCATCAGCAGCCGGTTACGCACCGGCAATCCGCCGCAGGCTACCAGTTCATGAATCGGCACTCCGCCGGCGGCCAGGGTTTCCACGATCACGCGGGTGCCGAAGGCGGTGGCCTCGAGCAGCGCGCGGTAAATTTCTTCCGGCCGGGTCTGCAGCGTGGCGCCCAGCAGCACTCCGGAAAGATGGTGATTTACCAGCACGGAACGGTTGCCGTTCCACCAGTCCAGCGCCAGCAGGCCGCTGGCCCCGGGCCGCAGTTGGGCCGCCTCGCGCTCCAGCCAGTCGGGCAGCGACAGCCCGGCCGCGCGCGCCGCCGCCTGCGCGCTTTCCGGCGCGCAGGCGCGGAAGTACCAGGCGAAAATGTCGCCCACCGCGCTTTGTCCGGCTTCATAGCCCCAGGCGCCGGGCACGATGCCGTCGCGCACCACCCCGCACATGCCCTCGACCACATGCTTTTCCGCGCCCAGCAGCATGTGGCAGATCGAGGTGCCCATGATCATCACCAGCCGCCCCGTTTCGGTGACGGTGCAGGCGGGCACGGCGGTATGGGCATCCACGTTGCCGATGGCCACCGGAGTGCCCGGCGGAAGTCCCGTGAGCGCGGCCATCTCCGCCGTCAGTCCGCCCGCGCGCTGGCCGAGGGGATGGTATTCGGCGGTCAATTTATCGAGCGCGTCGCCGAAGCGGGCATCCAGGCTGGCAAAAAACTCCCGCGCCGGAAAGCCGCCTGTGTCGCTGAACCACATCGCCTTATAGCCCGCGGTGCAGGCATTGCGCCGCTCCGTGCCGGTGAGCTGCCAGACGATCCAGTCGGCGGCTTCCAGATAGCGCTCGCTGGCGGCGTACACTTCCGGCGCTTTTTCCAGCGTTTCGAGCAGCTTGGCGAACATCCATTCGGCCGAATAGCGGCCGCCGTAGCGGGCAATAAACTCTTCCCCGCGGGCGCGGCCCTGGGCATTGATGCGCTCGGCCGCGGCCTGCGACGCGTGGTGCTTCCACAGCTTGACCCAAGCGTGCGGGTTGCCGCGATAGCGCGCCTCCCGGCACAAGGGCGTGCCGTCGCGGCGCGTGGGCAGGCAGGTGGAGGCGGTGAAATCGGTGCCGATGCCAATCACCTGTTCGGGCCGGATGCCGGCCTGTTGCAGGGCTTGCGGCACGGCTTCGGAAAACACCCGCAGATAGTCATCCGGATCCTGCAGCGCGCTGTCGGCCTCGAGCGGCGTGCCGTCGGGCAGTTGGCGGTCGAGCACGCCATGGGAATAGGGATAGACGGCGCTGGCGGCTTCGCTTCCGTCGGCCGCGTTGACCAGCAACGCCCGCCCCGATTCGGTGCCGAAGTCCACGCCCAGCAGAAATTGGTCGTGCAAGGCCATGATGCGTATTATATGAGGTGTCATGCATGATCCGGCGGAAAATTTGCCCGATGAAACCGTGCGGTGGTTATATGACCGGGCCTTGAATTTGGATCAGTTGACTTTAAACGCCTCGGATTCCATTGATATAAAAGCTTCGGTTTTAGTCGCGGTCTTTGCCCTGCTGATGATGGTGGTCCTGGAGGCGTATCATGCCCGGCCGGGTTCCGATCGGCGTTGCATTTTACCTTTTCTCACCAGGCCCGCGGCGCAATCGCGGAGTCAATGGAAATAAATTTAAAATTATGTCTGGCCGGTTTTAATTGCAAGCCAATTTTTTGGAGTGCCAGTGTCAACGTCGTGGGTTGACTGGCGGTCCAGCGTAAATGGAAATCATAACGGCCGTGGATATGGGTTTCATTGATGACGGGTTGATGCAGAATATTGGATGCGGTTTGCGCCAAACCATTCAGCTTCATGCCAAACATCTGGAATGACCCTTTTTTGAAATTCCCCCAGGAACTTTTGCCGGGCCGGCGTGCCGGGTGAAGCCCTAGTGGGGTTCCGTTCCGGCGCAGGAGAATATATGCCGGCATTTGATGGTAATAGCTATGGAGTTTGAGTTGAAAAGTTCCGCGCAATGCCTGCCGGAGCATCTGTTGTGCATGAGGTAAAGTGAGCCCCGCATTCGTAACCTGGGCATCGTAGAGATTGGCGCTTATCCATTTGGGTCCCACGATTCGGTTGCTGGGCACATTGTAGGCTAGCGATATCAGATTGCGAAGCGTGGCGCCCCAAAAACGCAGGCTGCCTGATTTCCAGCTTATCGCTCCGGGGGAATACCCAACCATGGCTTCCGGCGCCGCCGGCCGGATCATGACCTCAAAAAAAGGATTCGGCAAGGATTGTTGTTGATAAGGATTTTCTTCCGGCATTTGAATCTTTTTCCCGGCCAAGAGGCTGGAAAGCATTTCGCTGGTCAGATCCACGGGTGGACCCTGCCAACGCAGAATGCCATGGGGATCAACAATGAAAGTTTGAGGCCTGCCATAGACATGAAAATTTTTAAATGTTTTATCCTGCTGATCAATTCCGATCCAGCCGCTCATCGGATATTCAGTTAGGAATCGTTTAACCAGGGCGGTATGTTCGTCGGTAATGGAAATGAAGCGTACAGGGCGGCCTTGGAACGCTTGCGCCAAATTATTGAGATGGGGAATCGCGGAGCGGCAGCCTGAGCACCAGGTGGCCCAAAATTCCAGAATCACCCATTGCCCCTGTAAAGTCTGCCAATTGGCCTGGACTGCGGCAGGCGCATGGAGGATTGCTTTTAAATTCAGTGGGGGCGCCTTGTGCCCAGCCTGACCCCAAAGTATGCCCGCAAAAATTAAAAGCAAGTTGGGAGCCATCCATCTGCGTGCCGGTATCATGATGCGGGCATTCCTTGTCATGGGGGCAGTATATACCTATCTGTGAATCCAATAAAAAAAGCCCCGCGGATTCTCCGCGGGGCAGGTAACGATCTCACATAAGCAATCCGCATCAATGGGTGCGCGAATCGCCGGGTTATTTTAGTACATGCCGCCCATGCCGCCGCCCATGCCGCCCGGCGCCGCCGGAGCTTCCTTTTTATCCTCCGGAATTTCGGCCACCAGGGCTTCGGTGGTCAGCATCAGGCCGGCGATGGAGCCGGCATTTTGCAGTGCGAAGCGAGTCACCTTGGCGGGGTCAATCACGCCGGCCTTGACCAGATCCTCGAACTTTTCCGACTGGGCGTTGAAGCCGAAGGCGGTGTCGTTCGATTCCTTGATCTTGCCCACGATAATGGCGCCTTCCTTGCCCGCGTTCTGGGAAATCTGGCGCAGCGGCTCTTCCAGGGCCCGGCGCACGATGTTGACGCCGATCTGTTCGTCGCTGTCTTCCATCTTGAGGGCGTTGACCGCTTTTTCCGCCCGCACCAGGGCGACGCCGCCGCCCGGCACGATGCCTTCCTCGACCGCGGCGCGGGTGGCGTGCATGGCATCCTCGACCCGGGCCTTCTTTTCCTTCATTTCGGTCTCGGTCGCCGCGCCCACCTTGATCACCGCCACGCCGCCGACCAGTTTGGCCAGCCGTTCCTGCAGCTTCTCGCGGTCATAATCGGAGCTGGTCTCGTCAATCTGGGCGCGCAACTGCTTCACGCGGCCTTCGATTTCGCCGGTCTTGCCGTTGCCTTCGACGATGGTGGTGTTGTCCTTGTCAATCACCACCTTCTTGGCGCGGCCGAGCGAGCTCAACTGCACCGACTCCAGCTTGACCCCGATCTCCTCGCTGATGAACTCGCCGCCGGTGAGGATGGCGATGTCCTGCAGCATGGCCTTGCGGCGGTCGCCGAAGCCTGGCGCCTTGACCGCGCAGGCGTGCAGCGTGCCGCGCAGCTTGTTGACCACCAGCGTGGCCAGCGCCTCGCCCTCGACATCTTCCGCGATGATGATCAGCGGCTTGCCCGAGCGCGCAATCTGCTCCAGCAGCGGCAAAAGGTCCTTCATCGCGCTGATCTTCTTTTCATGGATCAGGATGTAGGGGTCTTCCAGCACGGCTTCCATGCGGTCCGGATCGGTGACGAAGTAAGGCGACAGATAGCCGCGGTCAAACTGCATGCCCTCGACCACGTCCAGCTGCGTCTCCATGGTCTTCGATTCCTCGACCGTGATGACGCCGTCCTTGCCCACCTTCTTCATCGCCTCGGCGATGATGGTGCCGATGGTGGAGTCGTTGTTGGCCGAAATGGTGCCGACCTGGGCGATCATGTCGCCCTGCACCGGCTTCGACATTTTCTTGATCTCCTCCACCGCACAGGCCACGGCGCGGTCAATGCCGCGCTTGAGGGCCATCGGGTTGGCCCCGGCGGCCACATTCTTCACGCCCTCGCGGAAGATCGCCTGCGCCAGCACCGTCGCGGTCGTGGTTCCGTCGCCGGCCACGTCGCTGGTTTTCGACGCCACTTCGCGCACCATCTGCGCGCCCATGTTTTCCAGCGTGTCCTTGAGTTCGATTTCCTTGGCCACCGTCACGCCGTCTTTGGTGATGGTGGGCGAGCCGAATTTCTTTTCAATCACCACGTTGCGGCCCTTGGGCCCGAGCGTGATTTTAACCGCGTCGGCCAGGGTGTTGACGCCGCGCAAAATGGCCTGGCGCGAAGCCTCGCCATGAACAATCCTTTTTGGCATGATTTCCTCCTGATTTCCTTTTTCCGCGAATTACTTCTTCGCCGCCTTGGTTTCCAGAATGCCCAGCACTTCTTCCTCGCGCAGGATGAGGAGTTCCTCCCCGTCGAGTTTGATTTCGTTGCCGGAGTATTTGCCGAACAAAATGCGGTCGCCTTCCTTCACATCCAGCGGCTGCACCTTGCCGTCTTCGAGCACTTTGCCCTTGCCGACGGCGACGACTTCGCCTTCCTGGGGCTTTTCCTTGGCGGAATCGGGAATGATGATGCCGCCACGGACGGTTTCCTGTTCCTCTATCCGCCGGACCAGCAGCCGGTCGTGCAGAGGCCGTACTTTTGCCATATGCGTGTCTCCTGATGAATTCGGCTCTGGCTTGCGCCAGGCCGGAACAACTTTCTGGCATTTGCCAGGTGGAATTGCCAGCCGGAAGAGTCAAGGCTAATAATTACAGTTGTTTAGCAGTCTCAACCTCCGACTGCTAAATCATATAAATACCCATGCCAGCTTGTCAAGGTGATTGTGAAAACCACGGAAAATCAGCCATTTTACCCCATCACTGGGCAGCAGGGTAATGAGATGCGGTTTACGCCAGGTAAGGATCTATGGCGTCCAGCCTTCAGGGTTCGCAAACCCCGGCCCCGGCCGGACATTTGAGTAATAGTCTCGCCTAAATATAAAAGCGGCCGCGCCGCTCCAACTGCTACTTCTTCTCTTCGCTGGAGTTGGTGGGCGGGGTGGTGTTATTCGAGTTGCCCACTTCGTTGATCGCCTTTTTGAACTCTTTAATGCTCTCGCCCAGGCCTTTGCCGAGCTGGGGCAGCTTGGCGGGCCCGAAGATGAGCAGGCAGATCAGCAGGATGATCAGCAGGTGGGTCGGCTGGAGAATTCCATCAAACATCGCATCTCTCCTTCCAGCGCACCCACGGCGGGACTTCGGTCCTGGGGCGGATGTCGGCCGGGCGCGTCCCCGCGGGCAGGACAGCAATTCAGGCTCAGTATAGCGCAGTTTCCCTTCCGGCCGTTAATATTAAAACTGGTTCCAATGGTGACTTCAGCTCCTGAGTTCATACCCGCTTTACCCCGGCCGAAATTATTGGTTTTTGACCTTGACGGCACGCTGATTGATTCCAGCCTCGATCTGGCCCACGCCGTCAACGCCGCCCTCGCCGCGCTGGGCCGGCCCGCGCTGCCGCTGGCGCAGATCGTCGGCTATGTCGGCAACGGCGCGCCCATGCTGATGCGCCGCGCCCTGGCCGGCTGGAACGCAACCCCGGACCCGAATCCGCTTGCATCCTCCGAACCGCCGGAACTGTCCGCCGCGCTGGCGGCATTTCTGGATTATTACGACCAGCATCTGCTCGACTACACCCGGCCTTATCCCGGCGTCATGGCCACGCTGGCCCGGCTGGAGCCGCGTTATGCCATGGCGGTTTTGACCAACAAACCGCTGCATCACAGCAAGAAAATCCTGGCCGGGCTGGGGATGGAGCGCTTTTTTGCCGCGGTGTATGGCGGGGATAGCTTCGCCACCAAAAAGCCTGATCCCGAAGGCCTGATCGCGCTCATGCGCGCCCATGACGCAAGGCCGCGGGAAACCTGGATGATCGGCGACAGCGGCGTGGATATTCAAACCGGACGCCAGGCCGGCACGGTGACCTGCGGCGTGACGTACGGGCTGTCGCCGGAAACCCTGGCCGCGATGCCGGCCGACTACATGCTGGGAGACTTCGCGCAACTGGCGGAACTGCTGCCGCCTCTTGCCGCAAAATAAAGCGGCCGCGCGCAATCAATGAATGCTTTCGCCCTGGTGCGCCACCAGCGCCATAAAAATCGCCAGCACCCGCCGCCGGTAGCCCAGCATGCGGTCAGTCATGCTGGCGAAGCCGGGGTCGCGGCTGCTCACCAGTTCCCATTTCTTCATGATCTCGGGCGGCACTTCAATATCACGGCGCAGTTCCTGGTAGGAATAGCCACGCATAAACAGTCCATAAAAAAACGCGGCTTCGCGTTCCGGGGCATCGAACTCCCGCCCCGTCTCCTCGGGTTCGGCCAGGGCCGGCGCTTGATATGATGTCGCGATATCCAAAGCGGAAAATTTCTCCCTCCGGGGCCCGGCGTTTCTGCCGCGCCAACACCCCGAATCTCATTGATTACACCAGCCGCCGCGAAAACACAACGTCTTGGGCCAACATTTATTTTTGCGGCGCGGCCGCATTTCCGCGGGAGCGTTTTATGGCCGCTGGTAAAAACTCAGATGCGTTCCGCCCTGGCGCACCATGCGCAAGCGCCGCAGTCCGCCGTAGTCTTCGGCCAGGGCCGTCTGGGCGGCGTGCTCGGCGGCGATCCGGGTATGAAGGCCGGCCAGGGCCGAAGCCGATAAAAACTCCAGCACCTGCGCGTATGCGCGCTCCCTTGCATAGGGAGGGTCGAGGAAAATCAAGTCCAGGCCGCCATGCGCGGCGATTTCCTCATCATGCGCCAGCCACTTCAGGGCCGGCAGCGCCGGCCGCGCGATGACCACCCCGGCGGCCTGCAGCGTATGCCGGTTGGCATCGAGCGCCGCCAGTGCTGTCGGGTGCTGTTCCACCCACCAGACCCGCTCCGCGCCCCGGCTCAGCCCTTCCAGGCCGATGGCGCCGGTGCCAGCATAAAGGTCGAGCAGCCAGGCGCCGGGCCAGCGTTCCGCCCAGATGTTGCCCAGGGTTTCGCGCAATTTGTCACTGGTGGGCCGCAGCCGCATGCCCGCCGGCGCCTGCAGCTGGCGTCCGCCCCATTGGCCCGCTATGATTCGCACACTGGATAGTTTAAAGGGCCGGGCGCCGCCTGAGGCACATTACTGAACTTGCACACGATGCTGAAAGTTTTCACGGATGGCGTGATTGATGGCGGAGTAAACTTCGGTCGAGCGGCCCCGGAACCAATGCACAATCTGCCTGCCTTCGGGATCATCGCAGCGGTGAATCGAGTGATCTTCCGGATGCGCATCGGAATCCACCACGACCAGCACATCGCCCGCCTGCAGCCGCGGCGCCCGCGGCACAACCCGCCGCACCACGATATTAAATACAAATCCGTGGGCCGCCGGACTGGCCATCTTTAACAATTTTTGGCAGAAAGGACAGCGGTAATGTTCCATGACAAAGTTTTATATTTAAGCCGGCCAAGACATTCAAGAATTATACCGCTGGGATTGGAAATCAAAAAAAACGGGCGGCTGGAGTCCCCAGCCGCCCATCATTGGGGCCGAATGCGAGATTCGTTACGATGCCGGCAAACAGCTCTGGAACGCCAGTGTGGCAGCGGTTACGGTGCTGCCGGGGGTCACATCCAGCGCGCCGCCGGAGCTCAGGCTGCTGGTTTGCAGGTCCGGGCTCGTGCAGGTTGCAATGGTTGTATCCTGCTCGGTCGCCTGCCCATCCACGGTATAGGCCACCGCGGCGCTGCTTTGTGAATAACTGGTGCTGCCCGAGCTGAACTGCCCCACATTGGGATTGGCGGCGGGCACCACCAGCGAATAGCTGGCGCAGTCGGTACCGCTGGGGCAGCCGCTGCCGCTGGCGGTGTCGAGCGTGGGCATGACCGTGCTCTGTTGCGGCAGGGGAATCGAAACCTGCACCGTGTTGCTATTCAGCGTTACCGACTGCAGCGCGCTTACAGCCACGGATATGGGCTGCGCGCCGCTGCTGCCGGTGCTGCTGACCTGGCCCTGGATCGTGGCCGGCGCCTGGCCGCTGGCCAGCGGCTCGGCGATCAGCGGTATCGTGCCCATACTGGTGCCAGCCGGCACGCCGCGGGTCACCGTGGCGGCGTAAGTCACGCCCAATTTGCTGATGGCGTCCACCACCACGTCATAGTTGCCGGCGGGCAGCGGACAGAAGACAAAGTTTCCGTTGCTGTCGGCCAGCGTCTGCATGACCACGCGGTCAATTCCGTTGCTGTCGGGCTGCTCCAGCGCCACGACAATGCTGCCCGGCGGGATCGGCTGCTGGGTCGCGCTGTCGGTCACGGTGCCTTGAATGCTGGTGCTATTGGTCGAGATTTCTCCCGCATGCAGCACCGGCTTCAGCCGGTACTGGCCGTTGCCTTCGGTCACGATGGAGGCGCAGGAGTTGAAATCAATATCCAGATCCACCGCCTGGCCAGCGGCCACCGTGAGCTGGCCGCCGGAGATCTGGCTGGCCGGAATTTTAATTCCCGTCTGGGCTTCGCTCGACAACTGCAGCGTCTGCACGCTGTTATTGGCGGACAGCACCACGCAATTGGCCGCGCTGCTGCCGCAGGCATTGTTACTGACCAGGGAGGCCGAGGAGTTGGGCTCGAGCAAGAGCCGGATCATGGCGTAATTGCCCGGCGGCAACTGTTTCACGTCGCCCAGCGTGGCCAGCAGGCATTGCGTATTGGCCTGCGAGAGCAAATCAATCTGCATGGGAGTGGTTTTCAGATTGGGAGTCAGGTCCTGCCAGCCGCTGTTGCCGCTGCTGTCGAGCGTGGCTTCGACGTCGGCCACGGTGACATAGACATGGCTAAAAGGTCCCCCGGTGGCGCTCGAGCAGGTGGCCGGATCACTCATGGTGGTGGTGACCTGCCCGCCGGTCGGCACCAGCTTTGGTCCGCTGCCGCCGCATCCTGCCAACCACCCAAACGCGGCAAGCACCGCGCTCACAGTCCAGATCTTTACCCATTTATGGGATTGCATAACCATCTCCTTCGTGCTCAAGGCACAATGTAATTTTGAATGACCGCAATACGCCATTTCAACGTGCAAATTTCATGCCAATCGCGGATTTTGAGTGAAAAACCTGTGTTTCGTGAGGTTTTCTCCGGATTTTGCGGCGGCGAAAGCCGGACCCGAAGCGCCTGCCGGAGGTAGAAATTACCGCTTCTATGACCCGCAGCTTCCATTATATACTCCCGCTTTTTAGTGGGTTCGGCTCTGGCTTCCCGTTATCTTGAGTTAAGCGGCAACAGTTTGTGCCGCTCAGGATGCCGATGCCTCACCACCAGTTACATGCGTTGTTCAGTCTGTTTCTGCTGCTGGCGGCGGCCAAGATCGGCGAGGAAATCTGCATCCGCCTGCGGCAGCCGGGATTGGTGGGGCAGATTCTGGCCGGATTTATCGTCGGCCCCAGTGTGCTGCACTGGCTGCGGCCCTCGGGCACGCTCGATTTCATGGCTGAAATCGGCGTGATCTTTTTATTGTTTGAGACCGGGCTGGAAACCCAGCCCGAGGAAATGCTGGAGCAGGGCACGCTCAGCCTGGCGGTGGCCGTGCTGGGAGTATTAACGCCGCTGGGGCTGGGCTGGTGGTTTGCCCGCGCGGTGGGAGAAAACCCCATCACCGCGCGTTTTGTGGGCACCCTGCTGACGGCGACCAGTATAGGAATCACGGCCAAGGTGCTGGCCGACTTCGGGGCCACGCGCAGCCGTTTCGGGCGGGTGATTCTGGGCGCGGCGGTGCTCGACGACATACTCGGCCTGCTGGCGCTTTCCATCCTGGCCAGCTTTGCCGCGCCGCATTTGAAGCTGACCAATATCGCCTTTACCCTCGGCTTCGTGACCGCGTTCTTCATTCTTGTTCTGGTGCTGCGCCGGGCCGCCTGGCCGCGGCTGAGCCCGCGCCTGGGCCAATTGCGAGCCGGCTCGCCGGTATGGGCGTTTTCGCTGGTGCTGTTGTTGGGTTTTTCCGCCATGTCGGCCTACATCGGGCTGGCCGCGATCATTGGCGCCTTTCTGGCCGGCATTTTTTTGAGCGAAACCGAAAGCGTGGGCCAGCCTCTGCGCCAGCGCGCCGAGGCGGTGAGCAGCTTCGTGGCGCCCTTTTTTCTGGCCAACATCGGGCTGCGCGTGAACGTTCACGATCTGATCAGCCGCCATGCCCTGTTTCTGATTGCCGCGCTCACCCTCATCGCCATGCTTTCCAAGCTGGCGGCCTGCGGGCTGGCGGCGCTGCCGCTGGGCCGGCGCGATGCCCTGCGCGTGGGTCTGGGCATGATTCCGCGGGGCGAGGTCGGCATCGTCGTCGCCGATCAGAGCCTGCGCATTGCCGCCATTCCGCGCGAGTATTATTCCATCAGCATCGCCATGGCGGTTTTGACCTCGATCTTCGGTCCCATGCTGCTGCGCCTGGCGCTGCAACAAAATGCTCCGGCGGCGCGCCCGGAAGCTTCTTCCGCCCGGGCGTAAAGTGGCCGGGAATTTTTCTAGAGTCCCCCAACCTTTTGCGGCGCTTTCGTATCTGATCCAAAAAAGCAGCCGGAGGAAAGAATAATGGCGCGGGAACTGCAGGGCAAGCGCGTGGCGGCGCTGGTGGACGACCGCTTTGAAGCCGCTGAACTCTTTGAACCCAAACAGGCATTGGATCTGGCCGGGGCGCGGGTGGAAGTCATTTCGCGCCACGCCCGGCTCACCTCCATGCGGCATCATGATCCCGGGCCTTCGCTGGAGCGCGATCGCGCCCTCGCCGAGGCCGATGCCGGCGATTATGACGCTTTGCTATTGCCCGGCGGGGTGGTCAATGGCGATAGCCTGCGCATCGTACCCGAAGCCCAGCGCATTGTGAAGCTCATCGCCGGCGCCCAGAAGCCCATCGCCGTGATCTGCCACGGCGGCTGGATTCTGATCTCCTGCGAGCTGGTGCGGGGCCGCACGCTCACCAGCTGGCCCACCTTGCAGGACGACTATCGCAACGCCGGCGCGCACTGGGTAGACCGGGAAGTGGTGCGCGACGGCAATTGGGTATCCAGCCGCAAGCCCGAGGATATTCCCGCCTTTAACCGGGAAATGCTGGCCCTGTTTGCGGATAGCAAATCGCTGGCGGCTTAAAGCCGGGATGCGGGACTGCGGCCCCCGGGCCGGAGTCTCGCAGCGTCTTCCCTCACATAATCGGCTCTTTATATTTCGTTTTCGGGTCATAGCGCTTCATACGCGCCAGTTGTTCGGGAGTCAGTTTGGGTAAATGGCGAATGAAGTTGACTAATTCCCAGGTTTCCCTGGGAGTGTCCATGGACCAGGCCGGCATGCCGCTCATGCGGATGCCGTTGCGGATGATGTAATACAACTGGCCATCGGTCAGCTTTTGCGTGGCGGATTTGCGCAAATCCGGCGGATGCGGGTAAAGGCCTTTGCCGAAATCGGTTTGCGCATCGCCGTTGTTGTTATGGCAAACCGCGCAATGACCGGCAAAGTGCTCGCTGGCCAGGCGCAAATCCTTCGGGGTCACGCTGGCGGCATAGGGATTGATTCTGGTTCTGGCCCGCGCCGGCATGGCCATGAGGCGCATGGCGGTGGCCATGGATTTTTCGATGGCCGTGGGCTGGGCCATGCAGCTGAAGCCGCGCGCCGAGCGCAACCACAGAATCATGCCCGCGCCCAGCAAACCGCCGGCCACGATCACGGCGGCGATGCCATACCAGGCAGGATGGAATTTACGGCTGGACATAGGGAGGGTTCTCCATGACGGGTGTGGGTTGGGGACGGGTGGTATGCAGGCCGCGGAAGTTCATCTGGCTCTCGAGCCGCACCGCATAGTCACGCAGGCGGGCGGTCTGGCGCAGATTTTTCATTTCCAGTTCGTACCAGCTCCGCTGCGCCATCAGCACCTGCGGATAGGCGGCGGCCATGTTGCGGTAATCATGCCGCAGCAATTGATAAGCCTGCCGCGCAAGCGGCAACAGCCGGGCATATTGCCGCACCGCCAGTTGCGCGGCGCGATAGCGGGCCCAGACCCGGGCCGCGCGCCGGCGCAGCAGCAGCCGCACCCGGGTCAGCTCCTCGCGCGCCGCCGTCAATTCGGCCCGCGCCGCGGCGCGGTTGCCCTGATTGCGGTTCCACAGCGGCAGCCCGATGCCGGCGCTGGCAAACTCCTGCCAGCCCACAACCGGTCCATGGGGTGAGATCAATTCGCGGTTGGTTTGTATGCCTCCGCGCAGACTCAGGTTGGGGATGGACTGCCGGCCGGCCTGCGTCAGCCGCGCCGCGGCGCGGGCCAAACCAGTCTGCGCCA
Organism: Acidobacteriota bacterium; assembly: GCA_021826505.1. Classification (GTDB taxonomy): domain Bacteria; phylum Acidobacteriota; class Terriglobia; order Terriglobales; family SCQP01; genus JAKAZV01. The sequence goes on from JAKAZV010000014.1 coordinate 26,663, forward strand.
GCCGCACGGCCGGGGCGCGGCGGAGCAGGGTTGCGAGATACGCCGGCCGGCGGGGCAATGAACGGCGCGGCCGCAGATGGCCGCGCAGCGGCCCGGGGCGCAGTTCCGCATCACCCGTCACCGCCGCCAGCTCGCGCCAGGCCGCGCGCGCGCGGGCCCGCGCCTGCGCCAGCCGCAGACGGGCCTGGCCGGCCGCGATGCGGGCCTGGAGTTCGTCCGCACGATCTGCCTGGCCCACGTTGGCGAGTTGCAAGGTGGTGCGGTACGCCGCTGCGGCATTGGCGGCGAGCGCGCGCGCCATGGCGATTTCCCGCTGCCGCAGCAGCGCATGATAAAACCCCAGCCGCACCGCGGCCGCGACCGCCTGGACTTGCGCCGCATCGGCCACGGCCGCGCGGCGTACTCCCGCCCGCGCCACCTGCCGAGCCGCCGCCAGCTTGCCGCCCAGCTCAATCGTCTGCCGGGCAAACACGCCTTGCTCGCCGCCGCCAAAGCTGCCGCCGCGAATCTGATCGCCCTCGTAACCCACGCTGGGGTTGGGCCATAGACCCGCCTGCCGCAGCTTGCCCGCCGCCGCCAGTTCATAGGCCCGCACCTGGCGCAGCGTGGGGTTACGGCGGCGGGCAAGTGCCTCGATCTGATTTAATGTCCAGCCCGGCGCCTGCATCCGCGCCGGCTTCGATTGAGCTGTGATGCCGGGCATGGTTTGCCGGGACATGCTTTTTTGGCCATACATCGCGGTTCCGGCCAGAACGATGGCCAGCGTGATTGAAGGAGAGCGCCGCAGTTTCATGCTTGCCTGCCTTCCGCCGCTATCAGCGCTTGAATTTTGTCGTACATGGTTTCATCCAGCACCCGCACCAGCGTCATCATTCCGCCCATGAATCCCGACCATCCCGGAGGCAGACCGTAGGTTTCCGGTTTGGCCACGGCTTTATCCATATTCATGGCCGGATTTTCCATGAAAGCATCCTGGGGAAATCCCGGAACCTGGCCGGCATGGGGCGCGATCGCTTGCCTGAGCCGCATGCCCGGCATGCCATGCATGCGCATGGGGCCATTGCCCTCGGGCGCCATATAGCGGCTGCTGATACCCATGCCGCGGCCCAGGCCGGCGCCATAATCCGCCGACAAGGCCGGGCCTTCATCGGGCATGCCCATGCTTGCCGGCATATTGATGCCCGCCGGCATGCCATAGCCCCGCGTCATGGGGCCGACTGTCGAGGCCATCTGGTTCATCATGTGGTGGGGCAGGTGGCAGTGCAGCATCCACTCGCCGGGATTATTGGCCTCAAACTCAATGTCGTAGGCCTGCGCCACCGCGACCCAGACGGTATTGCGGTGAATCCAGTTCGAAACCGGCTGGCGGCCGCCTTCGGTGCCGGTGATCCAGAACTGCATGCCGTGCAGATGTATGGGGTGGCCGTCCATGCCCAGATTGATCAGGCGTACCCGCACCCGCTGCCCCAGCCGCATCACCAGCGGGGTCGTCGCCGGCGCCGATTTGCCGTTCATGGTCAGCCAGTTAAACTCCATGCTCATGGTGTTGGGCACGGGATTGTTGGGCAGCGCCGCGTATTCCTGCAGCACGATGGCGAAATCCTGATCTACCGGAGGTTGGTAGCCGGCGCGGGGATGGATGATAAACGGCCCGATCATGCCCAGCATTTCCTGCATGGCCATATGCGAGTGGTAGAAATAAGTCCCGTTCTGGTGCAGCGTGAACTCGTAGATGAACCGCTGGCCGGGCAGGATGTAGGGCTGGGTGATGCCGGGCATGCCGTCCATGTCGTTGGGCACATCCAGCCCGTGCCAGTGGATCGCGGTCGGCTCGGGAAGGTGATTTTCGAACAGAATCCGCACCCGGTCGCCCTCGTTGATCTCGATCATCGGCCCCGGCGCGCTGCCGTTATAGCCCCACAGATCGAGTGTCTTTCCCGGAATCAACTCCTGCCGCACCGGTTCGGCGACAAGATGAAACACCTTGACTCCGTTGTCCAGCTTCCACGCCAGCTTGCGGCCGTCGGGATAGGCCACGGCGGGCTGGGCCGCGCGGCCGGCTGACCGCGCAGCCGTGTTTCGCGGCCGCGGCGTCCGCGGCAAGATATAGCCGCCGGCGCCCAGCGCCAGCGCCGATTGCAGAAAACTGCGGCGATTGCTCATGGAAATACCTCGTTCGCGATAACAAAAAGAGATGCATCATTACCGGCACATGCGTGCCGGCACGCTGCGGAACGCTCAGGGAACATCCAGGAATTAAACTCTCAGGACGGAAAGACCGGGCGGAGGTGGGGACGGGTATGCCGGCCGCGATGTTTGCAGCCGGGCGGATTCTGTGAGGTTGAAAATTGCGGCAATCTTTTGTGAAACAGCGGCCAGCGGAATCGCGGGCGCCTCGGCGCGCAGTCCGGATTGGGCCGGTTGCGCCGCGCAATCACGGCAATTTGCCCTGGCCTGGGGCCGCGCGCAGACAGAGATCATCATGCCCGCCGGCCGTCCCGCGGCACAGCACGGGCAGCGGGCCATGGCCCAGGCGGGGAGGGCCAGCAGCAGAGCCAGCAGCAGGCGCAGAGCCTTCATGCCGCTATGCTAGCACGCGCCATGCCGCGGGCGCGGGCGTGTTACGATATTTTCGCCATGTCCTCCGTCTCTTCTCCCGCCCTGCGGCAAAAAGCCCAGCTCATGTCGGCCAGTGAAATCGAGCGCACGCTGGTGCGGCTGGCCCACGAAATCGTCGAAAAAAATAATGGCGTGGACGATCTGGTGCTCATCGGCGTCAAGCGCCGCGGCCTGCCGTTGGCCACCCGTCTGGGCGCGCTGGCGGCGCGGATTGAATCGAAGCCTGTGCCGGTGGGCGAGCTCGACATCACGTTTTACCGCGACGACCTGAGCACGGTGGGGCAAAAACCCGTCGTCACCCCCACCCAGATTCCCTTTCCCCTGGCCGGCAAAAACGTGGTGCTGGTGGATGACGTGCTCTACACCGGACGCACCATCCGCGCCGCCCTCGACGCCCTGTTCGATCACGGCCGCCCGCGGCGGGTGCAATTGCTGGTGCTGATTGACCGCGGTCACCGCGAGCTGCCGATCGAGGCCAGCTTCGTCGGCAAATACGTGCAGACCACGGCGCGCGAGATCATTGAAGTCAAGCTGCAGGAAGTGGACAACCTGGAAAAAGTTCTGCTGGTCGAACCGGAAGCCTGACCCTCAAGCGGAGCGGCGCCATCCATCGGGCCGGGCCGCAGCGACGCACCGCGGACCGCCGCAACTTCAAATCGCATGAGCCATCTGCTCGGCATCGAAACCCTGTCCACCGAAGCCATCTGGGACTATTTGCAATTGGCCAAATCGTTTGCCGCCGCGCCGCCGGCGCGCGAGCTGGCGGGCCAGCGCATCCTGCTGCTGTTTTACGAAGCCTCGACCCGCACCCGCGCCTCGTTTGAAGTAGCCGCCCGCCGCCTGGGGGCGGAAACCGTTTTCGTCGCCGCGCAGGCCAGCAGCATAGAAAAAGGCGAGTCGCTGCTTGACACTGTGTACACCCTGCGCGCCCTCGACCTGCGCGCCATCGTCATGCGGCATGGCTCGAGCGGCGCCCCCGGGCTGGTGGCCCGCAACGTGGACGTGCCGGTGGTCAACGCCGGCGACGGCATGCATGAGCATCCCACCCAGGCGCTGCTCGATGGCTACACCATCCTGCGCCATCGCGGCCAGATCGCGGGCCTGACGGTAGCGATCGTGGGCGACATACTGCACAGCCGGGTGGCCCGCTCCAACATCCTGCTGCTGACCCGCCTGGGCGCCAAAGTCCGGCTCTGCGGCCCCCGCACGCTTTTGCCGCCGGAGCTGGCCGCGGCCTATGGCGAAGCCGTCACCGCGACCCACGACCTGGAGGCCGCCCTCGAGGGCGCCGACGTGGTCATGGTGCTGCGCATTCAAATGGAGCGCATGCGCGACGCCTTTTTCCCCAGCGAAACCGAATATGTGCGCGCCTTTTCACTCACGCCCGAGCGGCTGCGCCTGGCCGCGCCCCAGGCGCTGGTCATGCATCCCGGGCCGATGATCCGCGGCGTCGAGATCAGCGCCGAGGTCGCCGACTCGCCCCAGTCGGTGATCCGCGAGCAGGTGGAAAACGGCGTATTGATCCGCATGGCGGTGCTGCACCGCCTGCTGGCTCCGCGCGCGGCTTGAATATTCATGCCTCTCATTCTCAAAAACGGGCGTCTCTTCGATCCAGGAACCGGACGCGATGAAATTGGCGATCTGGTCATACACAACGACCGCATCCGCGATCTCGGCCCCCGCATCGCGGCCGAAGGCCCAGGCGTGCTGGACTGTTCCGGACTGGTGATCGCGCCCGGACTGCTGGACGCGCATGTCCATCTGCGCGAGCCCGGCCAGGAATACAAGGAAACCATCGCCACCGGCACCCGCGCCGCCGTGGCCGGCGGCTTTACCGCCGTCGCGGCCATGCCCAACACCCAGCCGGTCAACGACCACGCCGGCATCACCACCTTATTGACGCAGCGGGCGCGCGAACTGGGCAATGCCCGCGTCTATCCCATTGGCGCCATCACCGCCGGCAGCCGCGGCGAGCAGCTTGCCGCCATCGGCGCCATGCGCGCCGCCGGCGCGGTCGCCATCTCGGACGACGGCCGTCCGGTCATGAACGGCCAGATCATGCGCCGCGCCATGGAGTACGCCGCCATGCACCAGATGCCGGTGATCGAGCACGCCGAAGACCTGCATCTTTCCGCCGGCGGCGTCATGCACGAGGGTCCGGCCAGCTATCGCCTCGGCCTGGCCGGCATTTCCTCCGCCTCCGAGGCCGCGCTGGTGGCCCGCGATTTGCTGCTGGCCGAGCAGACCGGCTGCCATCTCCACATCGCCCACATCTCGGCCGCGGCCACCGTGCGCCTGCTGGCCGAGGCCAAAAGCCGAGGCGTGCGGGTCACCGCCGAGGTCACGCCTCACCATCTCACGCTCTGCGACGAAGACGTGCGCGACTACGACCCGAATTTCAAGATGAACCCGCCGCTGCGCTCGGCCGCCGACCGCGAGGCCCTGATCGCGGGCCTGGCCGAGGGCGTGATTGACATGATCGCCACCGATCATGCCCCCCATGCCGCGCATGAAAAACAGCAGGAGTTCGAGCGCGCCCCCTTTGGCGTGATTGGCCTCGAAACCGCCCTGCCCCTGGGCCTGGCTCTGGTGCGCGCCGGCCGGCTCACGCTCCGCCGCCTGCTGGCCGCGCTCTCGCTCGCGCCCGCCCGCTTATTCGGCCTGCCCGATCCCTCACTCGAGCCCGGCCAAATCGCCGACCTGACTGTCTTTGATCCCGAGCGCGAATGGCTCTGCGCCCCCGCCGCGCTCCACTCCAAAAGCCACAACAGCCCCTTCCTGGGCTGGCGCCTCACCGGCCGCGCCGTCCACACCATCGTCGGCGGCCGCGTGGTGTATTCCCTGGCGGAGTGAGGCCCGTAGCATTCACGGCCGGCTTGTATTGCGGGAAAAAGCATTCATCGCGGGCCTGGATGATAAGTGTGGCATCCATGGTGTAACAATTCTGATATACAATAAAGCCGTTTTCCGGAGGTTGGACGATGCGAGCACGAAGCTGCCGCCGCATAGGGATGGGGATTCTGATCTTTCTGGCGCTTGGGTTCAGGCCATCAACACGAACCCAGGCCCAAAAAACACCCGCCAG
>JAKAZV010000120.1 GCA_021826505.1 Acidobacteriota bacterium
CAGAGCGTCCATCTCCGCCCGCGCGCGCGGCAAATCCTGCCGGTCGAGCGCCATTTGAAATTCCAGATTCAGCGCTTCCGTCCGCTGCGGCCCGGCCAGCAGCCGGGGCATCACTTCATCAATGAGCCGAATATCTCCCGCCCGCCGCCACGCCCAGGCCTGGGTCATGGCCACATGCGTCCGCATATCCGGGGGCGCCAGATCATAGGCCCTTTGCAGCGTCGCGATTGCCGCCTGAATCCGTCCGCCCGCCAGCAGTTTTTGCCCTCGCGTCCAGAACCGCGTCCACGGCGGCCGCATCCAGAACGCATTCTCGGGGATAATTTCTCCGGCTTCAAGACTTTGAATTCTCTCCAGCCGCCGGGCAGCCCGCTCGGCTTCGGACGCCAGTGGAGCATCAAAATAAATCGCCGCATAGTAGCGCGCGGCTAAGATCGGGTCGCCGATATGCTCTTCGGCCCGCGCCTGCCAGAACTCGATCCGGGGAGATGGCGCCAGCCTGGAAGCCAGGGTCTTCACCCGCGGCCAGTCGTGGGTTTTCACCGCCGCGCCCAGCGCCAGCCGCATCGCCGGCGCCCGCAGCGGACTCTCTGGAAATTGCCGGCTAAAGCCCTCGATCAGTTGCGCCGCATCAATGGCCCGGCCCTCGCGCCACGCCCGCCGGGCATTCAGAAAAATCGCCAGATCGCGCCAGCGTTCATCGCGGGCCGCCGCGTGCAGGTCCTGGCTGGCCCGGGGCTCTCCCAGCCGCGCTTCGCCGATGCCGAGAATCAAATGCGCCCATGCGCGTCCGGCCGGGTTCGGGCTTTGGGCGCACGCGCGCAGCCGCGCCGCCGCCTCGGCGATGGCGGGGCTCTCAGGCGCTTGTGGGGCGGACGCGGATTTTATTTCATGCCCGCGCGGGTTGGGTAGCCGAAGGATGCTGGGCGCGGTCGAAGGGGGCAGGGAACGGACGTATGCCTGTGCGGCCTGCCGGCACGCCCGGGATGGGTTGGGTTGTGCCGGCATTCTCACGCCCAAAATCCCCACTCCGAAAATTGCCGCCGTCCATCCGCATGCCCATCCGCGCATACCTGTAGATTAGGGCAAAATGGATCAAATCAATTCAGTCGTGTGGCAATGAGAGAAGCTTTTGCATCCTGAATCGTGATCAGAAGCGTCATCGGGTCAGTGGGCGATGGGGTGAAACCATGCTTTTCGTAGAAACTTTTGGCTCGGTTGGATATGGCGTGCACTAGAATGGCGCGAACACCTGCGATTTCGGAAGCCTGGATGATGCGCAGGACGGCGTCTCGCAGCAGGGCCGTGCCAATGCCATGGCCTTGGAATTTCAGAGCGATTGCCAGCCGCCCGATGATGATGACGGGCACTGGATCCGGCATGTTGCGTTTTATGCGTCCGGGGGCTGAGGTGTGTGTAATCGTTCCAGTGGCAAGGGCATAATATCCGGCAATCCGATGATCCGTGCATAGCACATAGGTTCGGGATGCGCCGGTTTTTTCATTTCGCAGGGCGCGTTGTTGAAGCCAGATATCAAGCGAGGGTTCGCCGCAGGCAAACCCCGATGTGTCATGGGTCGCGTTCAGTTTTTCCGGGGCTGAAAACCGGGGTTCGTTTATTTGTCCCACGGAGCTTGGGTTTCCAGCAGGCGTTGTAAGCGGGGATTATGCGCGGGTGGTTGGTCCAGCAGGGTCATGAACCGTTTGAAGTCCGTATCTGAAAGGGCAAAATATCGCCGGTCCAGCAAAACAGATTCCGCTTCATGGCATGCGGCATCGAGCATGAATTCTGATCGGCTGCGGCCCAGTGCGGTTGCCGCGCGGTCAATCAGCGCTTTTTGCCGCAGGCTAACCCGTAAATTGATATTTCCGGATCGTGGCGTCCGCGATCGCGTGGTGTTCGTGCCAGCTTTATTCATCTCGTCATCAGTATAAACTTTGTGCGTACAATGTGGGTACAAATATTTTGATATCGTCAGCGGTATAATAGAAGGGAACTGGGGGCGTCCCGGTTTCGACGGAAGTGGATGAGAGAGGAAGGCGCGCCGGGCTCCATGTGCCCGCAATCGCGTGGAAAACCTGAAATGCCAATCAAAACCTGGCACTCGCTGCTTAATTTTTAGGCAACGCGCTCACCTCGGTTCGCCCATAGGCCGGGGCTGAGCGTCATACTTGTGGGCTGGCTGGCGGCATGGGCCCGGATGCCGTTGGCGAGACTCACGGGCTGGCCGATGCGGTTTCTTGTTCGCTCTGAGCCGCGTGGGCGAGACCCATGGAACGAACTACGCTCGTAGGCTTCCTTTCGCCAGCACTTTCGGACGTGGGTTCGATTCCCACCGCCTCCACCAATCTATTTATTGAAAGAGGAGAAGAACGTTTGGTTATGCAAATTGTGATAAGTGTGGAAAAACAATGGTCATAATCGTTACCATTGGGTGTAAATGAAGATGAGGTTGGTCATTTCAAAGCTCTTCAATGCGAAAATGGTGGTTGTAATCGGTTATGGAATGCCGCATTGGGCTATCGTGATGTTGGACAGTTTTATCCCGATTTAAAGCTGATTCCGTTATCGTAATGATCTCCGGGGAATGTCAGCGGCGGCAAGCTTGACAGTTTATCCCACTAATGGGATATTGGCTTGTGGCGAAAATTACACTGCGCGGAACCACGCGCTCACAATCCATGCTTCCGGCCGTTCGGCGGGGCAGTGAAGATGGTTTTGCCGGATTTCCGGATGCCCCGGCAATGAGCGCCAAGCTTCGGTTGGCGGGTCAGATTAACCGCCTTCTTGATGAGCGGAAGCTGTCACAGATGGCTGCGGCCAAAATCCTTGGGGTCGGGCAGCCGAAGGTCTCGGCATTGCGAAACTATCGCTTGGCCGGGTTTTCTCTGGAGCGTCTGATGCGATTCATGAAGGCATTAGGCCAGGATGTGCATATCATTCCCCGCTCCAGCTCTGGGCGCCGCGGGTCTCTGCCATCTGCCGGCCGTTCCGGTGTTGGCACCGCTCCATCAGGGATCATACCCGGGGTGGCGAAGTCGCCACGTGAGAAATGGAGTTGGCTTCTTGCGTCGGTCGAGAAATGGACGGAAGAAGATCGCCGCAAGGGTGAGGACCCGTGGCCACAAATTCTCCGGAATCTGAACGCAAATCGCATGTCGTACCGGAGTCGCGGCTGATGCCGCGCATTCTTCTTCTGGATACCGGGCCGCTTGGAAAACTCACGCATCCCAGGACCGGACAGGATGCTTATAGGAAGTTGCTCAGCCAGATCGCCAGCGACTATGAGCCGTTTGTTCCCGATGTATGTGGATATGAACTTCGTCGGGAACTGATCCGTGCCGATCTGAATTCGAGCGAGCGGCGGCTGGACGAATTGATTGCTCAGTTTGGGATGGTGTCTGCCACTCCGGAAGTTTGGCGGCTGGCCGCCGGCCTTTGGGCAAGGGCTCGGAAGGCTGGCAGGCCAACTGCCGATCGCCAATCTCTCGATGGTGATGTGATTCTGGCGGCAGAAGCCATGGCGCACGAGGCCGCTGTGTTGACCATGGATCTGGGCGATCTGGGTTCGCTGCTGGGGCCGGGTTATGTCGTTGATTGGCATGGCGTGTGATTTCGCGGCGATGTTCGGGGTTTGGAGATTTGCGCACGAAGAAACTGGGCGATTCCGAAAATAAATGCGGTTGCGCCGTTAATTTGCTTCTCGTGTATAATCAAGCGTGCCCCGCCTTCCAGATGGCGCCGCTGCGTATATAAATATTTTCCGGCCCGTATCATCTATTCTTCCGTCTTCATCCCCGCGGCATCGCTTTTCCTTTCCTGACCGGCTTCGCTTCAGGTGCCTTCCATGAGCCCTAAATTTATCTTTGTCACCGGCGGCGTGGTCAGTTCTCTGGGCAAAGGCCTGGCGGCGGCTTCCATCGGAGCCTTGCTTGAAGGCCGCCAGATCCGGGTCTCCCTGCAAAAGCTCGATCCCTATTTAAATGTGGATCCCGGCACCATGAGCCCCTACCAGCACGGCGAGGTCTTCGTCACCGACGACGGAGCCGAAACCGACCTCGATCTCGGCCATTACGAGCGCTTCACCCACGCCCGCCTCACCCGCGCCAATAATCTCACCGCCGGTAAGGTTTACGAGCGTGTCCTGGCCAAGGAGCGCCGCGGCGATTACCTCGGCAAAACCGTCCAGGTCATTCCTCACGTCACCAGCGAGATCAAGGACGCCATTCGCCTCGCCGCCGCCGAAGCCGAGGTCGCCATCGTGGAAATCGGCGGCACCGTCGGCGACATCGAATCGCTGCCTTTCCTTGAGGCCATCCGCCAGTTGCGCCAGGAAGTCGGCCGCGAAAACGCGATCTTCGTCCACCTGACCCTCGTTCCCTGGATCGCCGCCGCCGGCGAGCTCAAAACCAAGCCCACGCAGCACTCCGTGCGCGAGCTGCGCGAAATCGGCATCCAGGCCGATATTCTGCTCTGCCGCGCCGATCGTGAGCTTGGCCCCGAGATGCGGGCCAAAATCGCCCTCTTCTGCAATGTTTCGGAAGACGCCGTCATCGCCGCCCGCGACGCCGCCAGCATCTACGAAGTCCCCCTCCGCTTCGCCGAGCAGGGCCTCGACGAGCTGATCCTGCGCTATCTCCATCTCAACGCGCCCGCCCGCGACATGCATCCCTGGCAGGATCTGAACCAGCGCATCCGCCATCCCCGCGATAGCGTCGTCATCGGCGTCGTCGGCAAATATGTCGAGTATGAGGACTCCTACAAGAGCCTGAAGGAGGCCCTCGTCCACGGCGCTCTGGCCCACAACCTGCGCCTCGATCTGCGCTGGATCGAGGCGGAAAAGCTCGAAACCGCCGATCTGGAGGCAAGCCTCGCCGGTCTCGACGGCATCCTGGTTCCCGGCGGCTTCGGCAAACGCGGCATCGCCGGCATGCTCGAAGCCATCCGCTACGCCCGCACCCGGCAGATTCCGTTTTTCGGCATCTGTCTCGGCATGCAGTGCGCGGTCATCGAATATGCCCGCAATGTCTGCGGCCTGGCCGAGGCCGACAGCTCCGAGTTCAATCCCGCCACTCCCCATCGCGTCATCTACAAGCTGCGCGAGCTGCGCGGAGTCGAGGAGCTGGGTGGCACCATGCGCCTCGGCGCCTGGACCTGTCATCTCCGCCCCGGCTCCCGCGCCGCCCAGGCCTATGGTTCCGAAATCATCAGCGAGCGCCATCGCCATCGCTACGAATACAACCGCGACTACGAAGCCATGCTCACCTCTGCCGGCCTGGCCATCACCGGCAGCAGCCCCGACGGCACCTATGTCGAAGTGGTCGAAATTCCCGGCCATCCCTGGTTCCTGGCCTGTCAGTTTCATCCCGAGTTCAAATCCCGCGGCCTTGAGCCTCATCCGCTCTTCCGCGACTTCGTCGGAGCCGCCTACGGCAGCCGCCATGCCGCCCTGCCGGACCTGCATCTGAAATCCCACTCCCTGCGGCCCCAGCCGGTAAATTCCTGAATATGTTCTCTCTCGATGCCATCGCCCTCGGCCGTCCCGCCCCGCTGTTTTTAATCGCCGGCCCCTGTGTCATCGAATCCGAAGAGCATGCCCTGCGCATCGGCCGCGCGGTGCAAAAAGAAGCCGCCATCGCCGGAATTCCCTATATCTTCAAGGCTTCCTACGATAAGGCCAACCGCAGCAGCTCGCGCGGCTTTCGCGGCCCCGGCCTGGAAAAAGGCCTGGCCATTCTGGCCCGCATCAAGCGCGAACTCGGGGTGCCGATCCTCACCGACATTCACCAGGTCAGCGAGGCCGCGCCCGCCGCCGAAGTCGCCGACATTCTGCAAATCCCCGCTTTTCTCTGCCGCCAGACCGATCTCATCGCCGCCGCCGCCCGCACCGGCCGGGTGGTGAATCTCAAAAAAGGCCAGTTCATGGCGCCCTGGGACATGCGCGGCGCGGTGGAAAAGGTTCACGCCGCGGGCGGTGAGCGCATCCTTCTCACCGAGCGCGGCGCCAGCTTCGGCTATAACAATCTGGTCGTGGATATGCGCTCGCTGGCCTGGCTGCGCGAGCTTGGCTCGCCCGTGATTCTCGATGTCACCCACGGCCTCCAGCTTCCCGGCGCCGGCGGGGATCATAGCGGCGGCCAGCCTCAATTTATCGAATTATTGGCCCGCGCCGGCGTCGCCGCCGGCGCCGACGGCATTTTTCTCGAAACCCACGACGATCCCGCCCACGCCCTTTCCGATGGCGCCAACGCCTTGCCCTTGCCCCGCCTGCCTCGCCTGCTGGCCCAGCTCCGCGCCGTGGCGGACGCGGTGCGCGAGTACCTCGACTGATTTATAAAAACGGGTTCACGATCCGGATGCCGTTATAGCTGCGCTTTGCCTGAAAATTCTCCGAATACAATATCCGGCACTGCATCGCCTCCGCCGCCTGCAGGATTAAGCCATCCCAGAAGGAAATTTTGTGCAGGCAATGGTTGTCTATTGCCGCTATCAGGTCCGGCACGTCCGGCCGCATTACGTCCATATGCGCGAAAAGGCTCACTTTATAGCGCGCTAATTCCGGGTCCACGTGCATTTTCCGGGTTACCACCGCGTAATATTCCTGCAGAACCTGCAGGGAGATCGCTCCGGAGCGGGTTTTTTGATGATGCGCGAGCAGCGCCAGGCCAAGGTTTCTTTTCCTGGGCTCGCGTTTGTCATCTGTATAGATCAAAATATTTGTATCAAAAAATCCGCGTTCGCTCATGGATTTCATCCCGGTTGAATTTCCAGCCCTTGCGGTCTCCGGTGGCCGGCAGTCTGCGTAGTTCCGCAATGCTGGAATCTTCGCTGCTGAGGCCCTGCAAATATTCCCGGATCATCTGGTTCAGGCTTTTCCCCAGGCTCTGGCTGATTTTCCGCGCCTTTTTCACCGTCCGTTCGTCAATGGAAAGTGTGATGTTCATGAACACATTATACGCGCACACATATTATGTGTGAATTTTCCCCGTAGTGTTTCAACCCTCCGCTAAAATCGAGCGCCCTTCCACTACGTGACGCTTTTGGCCGCCTTTTCATCT
>JAKAZV010000121.1 GCA_021826505.1 Acidobacteriota bacterium
AGCCGGCCAGCGCGGAATTCCAGCTCATAGGCTGCAACGGAGCACCGTCGCCCGCGCGCGCGGCCGGCGCGGTCATACGCAGTGGATGATAGAGAACTTCCAGCGCCGCCTGGCCACGGGCACAAAGCCCGCCCTGGTTGATCGGATGATCGGGATTCCCTTCGAGCTTTTTCGCCACCAGCCGCGCCTGGCGATAACTTTGATCCTGGCGGGTGAGCGGTACGATTGCCTGCATGCGCCTGACCAGCACGCCGCAGCCGGCCTCGCACTGGCGGCAAAGCCCGCGCGACCAGTAAGCCACGCCGGCGGGAATCTGCTCTTCCGGAATCAGCAGCGGCGCCAGTTCACGGCTGGCGGTGTGACAAGCGGCGGTGGCGGCGGCTGCGCCCGCCGAACCGGCCAGCGTGAGTTTGACGAAATCGCGCCGTTTGAAAGTTCCCCGTTCGTTCATAGATCGCCTTACCCTAAGTTTCCGGCCTTGCTTCTTGGTTCAGTCATGACAGTTCTGGCATTCGGTTTTGGCGCCATACTGGCGGTGACAGGTGATGCAGACGCCCATATTCAATGGCTTCCAGAGCCGCGCGGTCGTGACTCCCCGCATATCGCCATGGCAGGTGGAACAGGCAAAGCCGGCGGCGATGTGCATGTTATGCGGAAAGCGCAAGTGCGCCGAGGCGGGATAACGATAGACGCGGCGCCAGGGAATTTCGATGCCGCGTTGGGCATAAGCCAGCGCCTTGCGCACCAGAGGCGTCTGCGTCCGCAGGCGGGCATGACACAGGGCGCATTCACGCACGCTGGGCAGTCCGGCGGAAGCGGATTCGGCGGCATAGCGGTGGCAATCGGTGCAGTGCAGCCCCGCCCGCAGATGCAGCGCATGAGGAAAAGCCAGGGGCTGCGCGGGCGTGGGATGCGTTAACCGCGGCCAGGCCGTCCCCAGTCCGGCCAGCAGCAGGCCCAGCAGCAGATATTTCCAGCGCCTGATGGATTTGAGCATTTCGCAATTCTCGCGCGCGCCATGATGATGAGCCGGAATCAAGGTCATTCACGGCTTTTACGCATCTGCTTCCGGCCGGATGGCCGCGCGCGGGAGGAATTGCAGCGCGCGCGGCCATTCCCGCCAGAAGCGACTAAAAAATGAACCATGCGGCCAGATAAACGGTGTTGTTATCGGCGGCATTGCGGCCGGCGCCGTCATAGTTGGTGGAAGCGCCGTTGAATTTCCAGTAGCCGGTGTACTGCAGGGTAAAGTTGATGTTCTGCCAAGGCCAGTAGCCGGCCTGCAGGATGTAACCGTTGGATTGCGGACTGCCGCTGGCGCTGCCCGAAACCGCAGCGGGCGCGAAGAGCGTCGAGTCGCTGGTGCCGGAGTCGGCGAATACGCCGCCGGTCAGGGCATAGCGGTCACCCAGATGATAGGTGGCGTTCAGGCGGGCGGTGTTGAGCTGATGACGGCTCAGCCCGGCAGCCCCGGCGAGCAGGCTGGCATTCAGATCGCTGCGCTCGTGAATCGCGGTTCCGTACACCGAAAGTTGATTGGCGCCCAGTTGCTGGTCCAGCGTGAAATCGGCGGCAATGTCGCGGTAGATATCCCGCGGCCCGGAGATGGCATTGGGGTAACTGCGCGCATACATGCCATAGCCGCCAACTTCGAGCATGGTGTTCGCGCCAAACTGTTGCTGCCAGGCCAGGCGGGCATAGGGCGCGACGCCTTGCAGATTGATGCCAAAGCCCACGCCATCGGGCGGTTCAACGCCACCCACATGGAAGGAACGATAAGCGGTCAGGTCGAGATACAGATGGTTGTCATACATGCCGTAGACGCCCACTCCAGCCACATCCTGAGCCAAACCTCCGTCGATCAAAGTGGATGCGATGGGAGAGGGAGCAGAGTCGGAGGAAATCCAGGGAAAGCCCCAGGCCGGGGTGGAATTCCACAGGTCCTCGACGGTTGGATTGTTGTTGAAGTCGAGCCCATAAACCAGCGTCTTGCCGCCCAGTTCAGTGTGGTTGGCTATTCGAATATCGGTGTTATCCATGCTGAAATGGTCGGCCGCGCCGGCGTAGGTGACCTGCATGAAACTGCCGGCATGCGCCGACCAGGCGCCGGCGAGGAAAATGCTCATCTGCTGGGGAAATTCGACATTTCCATTTTGAGTTCCCGGCTGGGCTGAGCGGGTGAGCGTGTCAGAGATCTGAAACATCACCGAGACCGGCAGAAATTGATTCAATGCGAGGCCTGCGGCGTTACCACGGCCGGGTGCTTTGATCCGGCCCATGTTGCTGAGCGTATAGCCATTGAGTTTGAACTGACGCCCGAAGGCCGTCAATTCCGGCGGGGTGGTGTGACAGGTGCTACAAGGGAAGCCGGTCTGACGGGAGTAACTGGGCACGGCCCAGGCGACCGTACCCAATCCCAGCACGAGCAAACCGAACCACAGGCGCAGCCGTGAATCTATAGGCATCGGGAATCACCTCATGAAAAAGTGCAGCTGCCTTTTTCAGCCGCAAGTCCAACTTATCCGGCGTGCCGTCATGACTAACATGACTTGCAACATGAATCAGCATGAGGGGCGCAAACGCAGGTGTGAGCGGCGTCACTTTCAAGCCCCGAATGCCATGCGCCGAATGTCCGGGCGGATCAACACTCGGCTGCTGGGTGTAAATACACTTCGGCGGCTGGCGGCTGGGTGATAACGCGCAATGATCAAGCGTGAGAAGTCAATGCGACAGCGAAATATTTGAATTCAACCGCTCCCGCATGACGCTCCACTGCCGATGAAGCCAACACGCGGACAGAATCGGGATTCCGGTCGGTATGGTCCGTCGCGTGCAATAGATTCAGGTATGTCAGCCACTATCGTGCAGTCGCGCATCACGAATTTAGCGGCAACAGATGCCGCAATTTCTCAAACCACATTGGAAGGCCAGCGGGACGCCGGCAGTCTGCAGCCTCTGCTCCGGCCCCGCTCGATTGCGGTAATTGGCGCGTCCCGAAAACGCGGCGGCATCAGCGGCGAAGTTTTTCACAATCTGTTGAGCTTTGGCTTCAACGGGCCGGTCTATCCGGTGAATCCGAACTCGCCGGTCGTGCAGTCGATCGCGGCGTATGCCAGTGCGCGGGATCTTCCAGCGGCGGTTGATCTGGCGGTGATCGTGGTTCCCGCTTCAGAAGTGTTGGAGGCCGCGCGTGATTGTATCGCGCGGGGCGCGCGCGGGTTGCTGGTGATCTCCTCCGGTTTCGGCGAGACCGGAGCGGCAGGCAATGCGCAGCAGGATGAACTCGCCGCGCTGTGCCGGCAATCCGGCGTCCGCCTGGTTGGACCCAACTGCATGGGGATCATCAATACCCATCCCGGAATCCGCCTGAACGCCACATTTGCGCCGCAGTTACCGCCCGCGGGTAATGTCGGCTTTTATACCCAGAGCGGCGCCCTCGGGCTGGCCATTTTCGAATATGCGCAACGGCTGGGGCTCGGCCTTTCAAGCTTTGTGTCCATCGGCAACAAGGCGGACGTTTCGGGCAACGATCTGCTGCAATACTGGGAAACCGACCCGGCGACCGATGTCATTCTCATGTATCTCGAGTCCTTTGGGAATCCGCGTAAGTTCCGGCAGATCGCGCGGCGAATTTCGCGATCCAAACCGATCATCGCGATCAAAAGCGGGCGCACCCAGGCGGGCGCGCGCGCGACATTTTCTCATACCGGCGCGCTGCTGGCGGGGGCTGATCGCATGGTGGACGCATTGTTCCGGCAGACCGGTGTGATCCGCACCGACACGCTGGAGGAGATGTTCGACCTGGCCACGCTGCTGAGCAGCCAGCCGCTGCCCACGGGGCGCCGCGTCGGCATTATTACCAACGCCGGCGGGCCCGGCATTCTTTGCGCCGATGCCTGCGCCGCCGAAGGACTGGAGATCCCCGAGCTGAACCCGGACCTGGCGCACGTGCTGCGCGGTTTTCTGCCAGTCCATGCCGCGGTCGGGAACCCCGTGGATATGGTGGCGTCAGCGCCGCCGGAGCACTATAAAAAGGTGATCGAGCTGATGGGTTCCGATCCCTCGCTCGATGCCCTGATCGTGATCTTCGTTCCGCCCCTTGCCATCAAAGACGAGGATGTGGCCCAGGCGATCGTTGAAGCGGTCCGGGCATTGCCACGGCCCAAACCGATTTTGAGCGTCTTCATGTCAGCGCGGGGCGTACCCAGCCTGCTGCAACAGCCTAAAAATCGGATACCCTCCTATGGCTTTCCCGAAAGCGCGGCCCAGGCGCTGGCGCGGGTGACAAAATATGCGGAATGGAAGCCAGGCGCGCCGGAGACCGTGACCCGGCCTTCCGGCTTGTGCGCTACGGAAGCCCGTACGCTGATTGAGCAGGCCCTGGCGGCGGGGGTTGAGGTATTGCCCCCGGGCGAGGTGAATGAATTGCTTGCCTGTTACGGAATTACCATGCCGCGACAGGGCATGGCCGGGAATAAGCTCGAAGCGATCCGCCTGGCGCAAGAGTTGGCGACGCCCGTGGCCATTAAAGCGATTGCCCCGGACGTGCAGCACAAAACCGACGCCGACGGAGTACGCCTGAATCTGCGCGGCGAACTGGCCGTGAGTGAAGCCGTAGAGGCCATGGCCTCAACCCTGACGGCGCACGGCCATACCCCGCAGGGCTATCTGGTGCAAGCCATGGCGCCGGCCGGGGTGGAGATGATCGTCGGCATCGTGCACGACCCGCAGTTTGGCCCCATTTTGGCGTGCGGAGCCGGCGGCGTTGCCGTGGAAGTCATGAAGGATGTCGCGGTGCGGCTGACGCCGGTCAGCCATGACGAAGCCGGCGAACTGGTGCGCGGTCTCAGAATCTATCCGCTCTTAACGGGCTTTCGAGGCGCTCCCATGATGGACGTGAAGTCGCTTCAGGAACTGATCGTAAGGGTCAGCTTTATGGCGGAAGATCTTCCGGAAATCGCCGAGCTGGATTGCAACCCGGTCATTGTGCACCCGCAGGGCGCCGTAGTGGTCGATGCGCGGGTGCGGCTGCGGATGCCGGTGAAGGCGAAGCAATAATCGCCACCTGTACTTTTTTTAGCCTAATCCGCTCCAGCCTGCTTTGCAGAACTGAGCCTTCCAGTCTCTCATCCCGCGCGGCGGGACGGGGATTCGGGTTCCAGTTTCTCTTTCCGATCCGCCCACAAGGCCGCCAAATAAAAGAACATGCCCAGCAACACCAGCGGGCATCCGATCATGGCATAGGCGATGAAATACAGCGGATGAACGGAAAACAGGGTAGCCAGAAAAACGATGAGGCCGGCGCAGATCAACAGCGCCGCCCAGCGCAATCGCGATTTCGCCACGCTCATTTCCACACCCCTTTGGGCAGGCCATTGGCCGCAGCATCGGCGGCCGCGCCTTTCCAGATCGGATCCTGCGCGATCCCGGTCCGATCGTGGATGAATTCATGACAGTTGCTGTTCAGGCATGATAGGCGGTTCGCCTGGATGGCCGCCATCATGCCCGGCTTTTTGTGATGCCCTTTGGCTTCTTCGAAGTTCCGGGCGCCGGCATGGCAGTGCAAACATTCGCGATTGTTATAGGGGGTGTAGAGCTTGATCTTATTAGGCGATGGCACCTTACCGAAGTACTCCACATAGACGTGGCGCAGACCGCGGAGCTTCGCGCGGTAGTCGCCAAACATCGTGTAATCGGTGTGACAGGTAAAGCAGGCCTTGTTCTGCGGCACCCAGTGGTTCTGGAAATGTTTGGCGGGGATGAAGCTGGGATCGTTGATGTACAGGCTTTTGCCATAGTTGTGCATGACATGGCAGGAAAGACAGAAACGGGTCGTTTCCGAGCTGGCCATGTGCTGCGTGAACGAGGCCCACATGGCAAACCCCGGTAAGAGAATCAAGGCCCCAAAGGTCAGCACCTGATCGACCGGTGCCCGCATATGAGCCGCACGCCAGGCCACGGCCGCGGCCAACATCAGGCTGATGATCACCAGCAGTGCAATCAGCGCGGTTGTCGATAGCGGCATATCAGTCTCCCGTGAGAGGGATAAAACTGCTTTTTTGCCTCGCTACATTACTTTTTGCCCAGCTCCCGGACGTAGTTCACCAACTGTTTGCATTCCTGAGGGCCGAGTTTCGACAAGAATCCGTCCATATTCTTCCCCTTACCCTTTTCGATGAACTGCAACAACTGCAGATCCGTATGCTTTTGCACGGCGGCCGAATGCAGGTCCTTCACGTGCTCCTTGCGGCCCTTGGCCGTGTGCCCGCGCCCGTCCTCTCCGTGACAGGTAGAGCACTGATCCAAATAGACTTGCTGGATGTCCACCTTGGCACCGGCCTGCGCGGCCGGCAGTCTTGCATCATGCAATCCACGCGCACCGAGCGCCACGCTTAAAACGATCAGCCCCCCGCATGCCAAGATGACCCAAGTGCTCGCACGCCCCGGTTTGGTTGTCATCATGTCCTCCTTTTCTCCTTCAAAATGCACGACTCCATTCGATGGTCAGAATGTTCGCGCCGAAGTTGTTCAACGGGATCAGCTCTTCGATGTAATACACTCGCTGCAAATCGACCGTGAAGCTGCCGTATCCCGGGACCGTGTAGCGCACCCGCCCGGTGGCGTATGGGTAGCGTTCCGGCCCGTAGGCCGGCACCTCTCCCGTCACCCCGCCCAGGCCGGTGAGACGGACGTAATTTCCGCTAAACTCCAGATCCAGATGCTTGGTTGGTTCAGCATGAATGCCCGCCATCAGAACGCGGTTGATGGTCCGATCGAAGGCGGTCTGATTGAGCGGAGGAGTCCCGCGGATAAAGACCACATTGGCATGCAGATCGTTCTGCCGGTAGCTGAAACCTCCGAAGAGTGAAAAGCGCCGGCTGAATTCATACGTTAACTGCGCCGCATTGCCTCGCGCCCGGTCATGAAAGTCAACATTTTCAAGCAGCGTCGCGTTCCGGGCGTTGATGGTGTCGGAGAACATGAGACTATCCAGCGGCGAGACGCGGACCGTCCAATAGGTACTTTCATCGGTGTGCGGGTTCAGCGCGGTGTAGG
>JAKAZV010000122.1 GCA_021826505.1 Acidobacteriota bacterium
TGCAAATGACTCAATCAATCTGAACTCCAACTCGTTCACCTTCGTCTAGCGAAGTGCGTACGGCCCACCATCTGGGTTCTGGCTAATAGGTCACCCGCTTCGCTTCCCCCGCTCCAGGTGTATCTATATGTGTCTTTTCTTCTTCAACTTCTCCGCTTCATCGCTTCTTTACTTCATTATTTCCCCGCTTCTTCGCTCCTGCTTTCCTCCCATGCGACACTTCCACGTTTTTCCCCTTGACCGGCTTTTCTTCATCAACTCCTTCATTTTTATGCAGTTATGCACGTCCGGTCGTATGGGTGGTCCAGACAAGTGTGGTGTCTGGACGCCGGCGGCGGAGAGAATGCGTTCCGCGTAATAGTTGCGAATGCGGGCATGGGCGCGCAGGGCGCTCAAAAAAGCGGCGCGCAGCAGTTGCTCGCGGTTGCGCTCCAGCTGCTGGCGAATGGCCGCCTGCACCCGCGGATCCTGCAGCCGCCGGTTGCCGGCGGGAATGATATCCAGCAGTTTCAGAATGTAGTACCGGCCCTGGGACTCGATCACCGGGGAAACCTGTCCCGGCCGCAGCGCCAGTATGGCCTGCTGCAATGCCACCGGAACCTGGCTGATCAGGGCCGAGCGCGGAATCAGGCCAAGATCGCCGCCGCTGGCGGCATTGTTGGGGTTTTCGGAATATTGCTCCGCCAGTTGGGCAAAATTGCCGCCCTGGCGCAGGCGGCGGGCGATCATTTCAATTTTCCGCCGGGCCTGGAGGGGCGTGCGGGCCTTGTCGTTGTTCAGATTTGCGACCGCGCCGGGCTGGCTGGAAACCATGATTTCCGCCAGATGATACTCCGGCTCGGCGACATGAAAGGCGCTGGCGTGGGCATGATAAAACGCGGCGATGCTCGCCGGGCTGACCTGAATATGGGCGCTGATTTCGCGCTGAAACAGCTCCGACAAAATCACCTGGTCGCGGGCCGCGCGGCGCTGCTCGGCGGGGGGCCAATGCGGCTGCTGGAGCTGGATCTGCTCCAGCCGGGTTTGCACCTGTCCGGCGGGCGCGGTCAGGTTCAGGCGGGTGGCGTACTGCAGCATGATGCGGCGGTCAATTAACTGGCGCAGCAGGCTGAGCTTCAGCATCCGCCGCTGCGCCGCCGAAACCCGCAGCTTCTGGCTGCTGGTCTGTTCCGCAAAGACCTGGTTCATCCGCCGCAGGGTCAGCGGCTGGCCATTGATGCGGGCGGCGAGCCGGGCGCTGGCGGGCTGGCGATTACAGCCGGAAAGCAGGCCCAGGGCGAAACAGCCCAGCAATGCAAGAAAACAAAAACGAATTTTCATGGCGCTTGCATTCTGATTTTACGCCACTTGCCGCCGTCACCAAACCGCGGATTTGTTAAAATCAGCCCAGAGCGCCGGAATCACCCCATCATGACCACCTCAACCCTCATTCCGCGGGAAACCAACGGCCTGGCCGGCATTCCGGAAGCGATTGCGGAAATCCGCGCCGGCCGCATGGTGGTGGTGATGGATGACGCGGACCGGGAAAATGAAGGGGATCTGACGCTGGCGGCGGAAAAAATCACCCCCGAAGCGGTGACCTTCATGGCCGCGCAGGGGCGGGGCCTGATCTGCGTGGCGATGACGGGCGAGCGGCTGCAGCGGCTCCATATACGGCTGATGACCGAGCACAATACCTCGAACTTCGGCACCGCGTTCTGCGAGTCGGTGGATGCGCGCGCGGGGGTGACCACGGGCATTTCCTCGGCCGACCGGGCGCGCACCATTCAGACGCTGGCCAGCGAAAGCTCGCGGCCGGAAGATCTGGCGCGGCCGGGGCATGTGTTTCCGCTGCGGGCGCGGCCGGGAGGAGTGCTGGCGCGGGCGGGACAAACCGAAGCCGGCGTGGATCTGGCCCGCATGGCGGGGCTGAGCCCGGCGGCGGTGATCTGCGAAATTGTCAACGACGACGGCTCCATGGCGCGGGTGCCCGAGCTGCGGGAATTCTGCCAGCGGCATGGGCTGAAGATGATCACCATCGCCGAGCTGATCCGCTACCGGCTGCAGCATGAGCGGTTTGTGCGCCGCCTGGGCGAGCAGCGCGCGGCCTCGCCGCAGGGCACGTGGCGGGTGATCGGCTATCGCGGCGTCAACGACGAGCAGGTGCACAGCGCCGCCATTCTGGGCGAGCCCGACCTGAATCAGCCGGTGCTGGTGCGGGTGCAGACGCATTGCTTTTTTGCCAGCGCGCTCGAAAGCCGCGACTGCGACTGCGCCGCCAGCCTGCGCGCGGCGCGGGAAAGGATTGCCGCCGCGGGCAGCGGCATCCTGGTCTATCTGCACCAGAACACGCCCGGGTGGTCGGCCGATTCCGGCCGGCTCGAGCACGGACATACCTATATCGAGCGGCAGTCGGAGCGCGAACGGCTGATCCAGCGGCAGATCGGATTGGGCGCGCAAATTCTGACCGACCTGGGCGTGCGCCAGCTCCGGCTGCTGACCCAGCATCCACGGCACTATAGCGGGCTGGCGGGATTCGGGTTGGAAGTCACGGAACAGTTGCCGCTTTGGGAAGAAGAAAATAAATAACGCGGCTGCACTGAATATTGATTGCGTCCCGCCACTCAAAAAACGCCGGCATGGGAGCCGGACCGGGGCGGTTGAGCCACCGGCGCGGAGGCGGCAAGCGGGCGCAGGGCAATCACGCCGTTCGTGGTCTGTAATTGAATGCGCGGGCCGCGGGCCGGATGCGGCGGCGAAAAATGATTGTGCAGGCTGATGTTGCGGCCGCCGGCATGCAACTGAAAGACGCTGTCCGCGGGCAGCCAGAGGCGGATATCGCCATCGCGGGTGGCCACCGCAACCGGATCCCGCGGCGCCGTATTCGCGGTGATGCGGATTGAGCCGTTGCGGTCGGTGATATGCAGCGGGCCTTGAAAATTCCTGACACTGACGTCCTGGTCCCGGGTCGAGAGCTGGAAGCCATGAAGCTGGCGGGCGCGCAGGCTGCCGAGGTCCCAGCGCAGCCGGCCCGGCAGTTGCTGAATTTGAAATTGCACCCGGCCGGAGCGCAGGCTGACGCCGCGCGGCAGCTGCGCCAGATGAATATCGCCGCTGAAATCGCCACGCAGCCGCACCCGGCCGCTGATCCGCACGGCCTGGAGCCGGTCTCCGCGGCCATGCACCTGCACGCCGCCCCGCACCTGCTGGAAGCTGGCGTCGCCGCCGTTCATGCGGACCGAGACGTCGCCCTGCTGGCGGCGGATGGCAATGCGGGCATGGCCCAGATTGACCCGCAGCGCCGACTGCCAGCCGTCCACCTGCAGCCCGCCGCGATCGGCCCGCAGTTGTATCGGCGTGCCGGGCGGCAGGCGAAGCTGGAGCCTGGCCTGGGTATGCCAGCCCGGCCGCGCGCCGCTGGCCTGCAACACCCATTCGCCATTGCGCTGGAGCAGCCGCGGCTGGCTTTGCTGAAAACGCTTGCGGGCCGCATTTTGCGAGCCGGAGTGTATGGTGTCGCTCAGCGCGAGCTGCAGCGCGGGCGCCGTGCCCGGCAGCAGGGTGAGATCAACATTATGGCCCTCGATCCGCAATGGGCTGGACCGCGGCCAGGGGAATTGCGTTTGCGCCTGAAACGAGTAGGAGGGCTCCCAGCCATACCAGTCGCCGTGCCAGCCCATCCAGCCGCGCCAATGGGCGCCGCGAAAATGATACGCGGCGCTGAACACCAGCCCGCCGGCGATGAATAGACAGATCAGGAAGATTTCGCCCCCGCCCAGGCCATGGCGCTGGCCGTCGCCGGGCCGGTAAAACTCGAACAATTGCGCCAGCCCCCACAGGATCAGCACCAGCGGCCAGTAATGGGCCAGCAGATAACCGACCGAAATGCCGGGATGGGGAACCAGCAGCAGCACGCCCAGCCCGATCAGAATGAGCGCAAAGATGAGCGAGGGATGAGAGCGGGAAGACGCCATGACAAAATCCAATCGCGGCCGCGTTCAGGCATACGCCGGGAAAGACCGCACGGTTCCCTGAATCTTCAGGGACGGTGGGGCGTGAAGTATTGCATCACTTTCAGCACGCCCAGAACGATCAGGATCACCGGCCAGGTGTGGCCGAAGCTGGCGCGATGCCAGACCGTCTGCAGGGCCAGCAGCACGCCGAGGGTGATGAGCATGATCGGTCCGGTTACGTGGCGCATGCGGCAGCCAAGGCAGCCACAGGGGCGCGGTGAAACGGGAGGGACGGGAGTGCTCATGGCATTTGCCTCCGGCGCAGCAGCACGATGCCGAAAAAGATGAGCAGCGCGGGGCCGAGGAACTTGAAGATATCGCCGCGCCACAGGCCCAGGTTCTGCAAGAGCAGCAGACCGCCGAGACCAATCAGAATCAACGCGCCCACCGGCAACTGCATATGCACGTGGCCCAGGCCGGGAAAATCTTCCACCGGCTGGCCATAGCTGAGGGCGCGGGCGGTGCGGAAAGAGTCGAGCACCATGTAGAAATAAAAGGCGGCGGCGCCGATGCCGAAGATAGGCGCGGCGCCGCGGGCGCCGTTGGAGAGCGCGATGAGCGAGCCGAAGATAACGATCTGCAGCACCGCCTTGAGATACTGGCCGTTGTAGATGGCGCCGACGCCGGGAATAAAGCCCAGCGCGAGAGCCAGCCCGGGATTGGGCGCGAGAGAGCCGGGCGCGAAACCGGCGTGCGGCGGCGGCGCGGAAGCCGCGCCGGGAGGGACCGCGGGATTGGGCGGGGCATCCAAGCCAGCGGCGCCCGGGGGCGCGGCGGCCGCGCCGGCGGGCAGACAGTCCGGGCAATAGATGATCCCCTGGCTTTCCCGCCGGTCTTCGGCGCAGAGGCCGCGGCCACATTTGCAACAGTAAACCTGGGCGGGGCGGTCAACGTGCTGATAACAATTCATATGTACCTCTGCGTAAATCGAGGGCGAAGCGACAAGCATCGCATCGCGGCGTTGTGAGCCGTTCGGCCATTGGCGCCCAGCTGCAGCGGCCGGCGCGGGCGGACGGGCGGATAGACCTGGCCGCCATGCGCCGGGCGCCGCGCGGCCGGCGGAGCGTTGCGCATGGCATGCAGCGCGACTTGAATTTCATAGACCATGTGCAGATCGCTATAGTAGCGGATACCGCGGGCATAGGTGCGATGCGCCTGACGAGTGACCAGCGCGGCCAGCCGGCTGGGCAGCAGATTTTCCGCCACGCCGGCCCAGCGCAGATGATTGAGCCGGATACCGGCGGCGTTGACGATGAGGATAAAGCCGAACCAAACGGCGGCCAGGGCCATGGCCCAGCGCGGCTGCCAGAGCAGGGTTTTGAGGCTGGCAAAGGCCGCGCGCCAGCCCGCCTGATCGCGCAGGCCGCTGGTGCGGGCCAGCACCTGGGGCACAAAGCCCTCCGGCAGGGGCGCTTCGGGCCAGGCGGCAAAGGCGGTGCGCAACTGGCGCAGTTGTTCGAGCAGCTCGCCGCAGGCGGGACATTGCCGGGCATGGGCCTGCAGCAGGGCCGCGGTTTCAGGCGTGACCTGGCCTTCCAGCCAGTCGCTGGCCCGGGCTTCCCATTGCGCGCATTGGATGGGCTCCGGCATAGAGTTCAGGCTTTCACCCCCGCCGCACCCGCCGCGGAAGACGGCGGCGGGCTGATGCGATGCTTTAAAATACGCGCCAGCTCGATGCGGCCGCGGTTAATGCGGGACTTGACCGTGCCTTCGGGCAGACGCAGCACCTGGGCGATTTCCTTGTAGTCCATATCCTGCAGGTCGCGCAGGATCACCGCCTCGCGCAGCTCGGGCGAAAGCCGGGCGAGGCCGCGCTCGATCAGTTCGCGCATTTCACGGCGGTAAAGCTCGGCTTCCGGCTGGCGGCGCGGCTCGGCGGGGATGGGCAACGGCGCCGCCAGGGCATCGAGTGAATCGGTGCGGCGCTGGTTGCGGGCGCGGCGATAGTGATCAATCAGCAGATTGCGGGTCAGGGCCGCGATCCAGGTCTGCAGCGATCCCTGGGCGGCATCGTAGGCGGCCAGGGCGCGATAGACGCGCACCACCGCTTCCTGGGCCAGATCTTCGGCATCGGCGGGGTTGCCGGTAAAGCGCAGACAGAGATTGTAAACGCGGCGGCCATGACGGCGCACCAGCTCTTCCCAGGCGTGGGCGTCACCGCTGAGACAACGCTGGGCTAGCTGTTGATCTTCCATGCGCTCCGGCGCCAATGCCAGGGATGGCGCGCCGCTGGGACGCGTTCTCAAGGCCCGGGCCCGGATCAGCGCGCCGCCGCTCCATTCTACCGGAGCTTCCAGCGCGGCAGGAACGATGAGAGAGCTCACAGACCTTGATACGCAAAAACCCCAGTGGAAGTTCACGGGGAAGAAAGAGTCTCACATTGACATGATCAATCCGCGTCCCAGGGATTGATCAATCTGATCTGAAAAGGCTTAAAATCGGCAATATTACGAGTGACCAAAGTCATATCATGCTGTAGTACCGTCGCGGCAATGAAGGCATCCATAATATTCGGTTGATAACCGGTTTTCTGGACTTGCGCCATAACCCGGCCCCAGATTTGAGCCGTTTCGGCATCCACTATGAGCAGGCGATCTCCAAAGCGCTGAGGAACCTGATCCATGAGCCAATCATGCAGCTTCAAACGCCGCGCGCCCGCAGGCAATCGCTCGATTCCGTGGCGTAACTCGGCAATTGTAATGACGCTGAGGTAAATCCGGTCTTCATCTGCTTCGGCAAGCCAGTTGACAACGCCCGGATCAGGGCGTGGTTTCGTCCATATCAGTGACGATATTCGTATCGAGCAGGAAATTCACTCAAAATCCAGTGGCGGGGCCACTTTTTGTGCTTCGCCATTTCAGTGCCCGGCCTCGGCAGCAAAAACATGGCCCAAAATTACTCGACTGGCACTGGACCGAACCGGCAGGAGCC
>JAKAZV010000123.1 GCA_021826505.1 Acidobacteriota bacterium
GGCGCATAGAGATGGCCGGAAGGTCGGCGCATTATTGCCCGCAGTGCCAAAAATAAAACGATCACGCTCAGGGATCAGCGTCGCAGAGCTTCGTTCTCAGTCGCTCAGACATCCTCACATACCACCGAGTATGCTGCGGTGTCTTCGCTCCTTCGGCCTGGCTCTGCTCGCATCTCCCTGAGCGCTCAGCAGCGTGCAACAGTCAAAGAGCGGGATCTAAAAAACGATCACGCTCAGGGATCAGCGTCGCAGAGCGTGGTTCAATTCCGGGCCATAAGGATCAGCGAAAGGCAGGAACCGCGATCATCCAGCAGCAATCTGCATCTAATACCGGCTAGCATGCTGGTGCAAGCCAACCGCTTCTGGGCCTGTCCGCAGGATGGCCATTTTCCCTTAACGCTGCGGGCCGATCTATGGCAGGAGCAGGAGATATGGGAAGGGAGCTGCATATGCCCGCGCTGCGGCGCGGGATACCCGATTCATGCCGGGCTGCCGGATTTTTTATCCCGCAACGGGGTGAAGCACAGCGCGGCGGCGCCGGCGGAAGCCGCGGTAAGAACGGCGGAGGATATTCAGGACGAAGAGCGCGGGGAGCGCAACCGGGTGCTGATGCAGCCGCGCACCCGGCGGCAGATGTACGAGGAAAAGCTGGAGCAGATGGCGGTGCTGCGCTGGCTGCGTCCGCGGCGGGGAGAAAGCGTGCTGGACGCCGGCTGCGGGGTGGGACGGCTGACGCGGCGGCTGCTGCGCCGGCGCTGCGCGGTGGTGGGGCTGGATTTCGCGGCGGCGCGGCTGCACTACCTGGCCGCCAGCACGCGGCGGGCGGCGCTGGTGACCGGCGATCTCACGCGTCCGCCGCTGCGCGAGATGTGCTTTGACAAAATTGCCTGTTTACAAGTGTTGGAGCATCTGCCCACGGCCGAAATGCGGCTGCAACTGCTGGAACGGCTGCGCGATTTATTGCGGCCCGGAGGGCGGGTGGTATTGACGGTCTATCATGACGGCCGGGCGAATGCGCGGGCCGGGCGGGAACGCGAAGGCCGGCACGAGTCGGGGATTTTTTATCATTGCTATAACCGGGACGAATTGCGGGAGCAGATGCACGGTTTCACCCGGCTGCGCATTGCAGGGCTGAGCTGGCACCGGCCGGGAGCTTATTCGCTGCTCCCCATGCTGGGGCCGCTGGGGCGGCGGATGGACCGGCTGGGCAGCCGCCTGCCGGGCGGACTGGAATGGTCGCAGCTATTAATAGTCCGTGGACAACGGCCCAAATGAACGATGGGCAAAGGGATAAGCATCGCAGAGCGGCGCTGGCGGACCGATGACGGAGAACGGATGACGGAGCGAGACGAGGGAGAACGGAAATGAAAGGGAAGGAGTTTATGAAGAAAGCCAACTCGCTTCTCCCTGAGCGCTCCGCATCACCCATGATGCCCGCCGGCCTTTATATTCCTTGACACGTATATTCCTTACAGAGTATATAAAGAATATGGATTCGGCATTCGAGATCATCGCCGAGCCGAACCGGCGGGCGATTCTGAGCCTGCTGGCCACGGCGGAGCAATCGGTGGGCGAGATCGAGAGGCGGCTGCGCATGAAGCAGCCGACGGTGTCCAAACACTTGCGGATATTGCACGATTCCGGCCTGGTAGAATCCACGATTGACGCACAGCGCCGCATTTACCGGCTGCAACCGGACGCGCTGCGGGAAATCGAAATCTGGCTGGATCAATTCCGCAGGTTCTGGTCCAGCCACGTGGAGGCGCTGGAACGCCACCTGGAGCGCATGCCCAGCGAGCCAGCGGCACGGCGACGCGTGAGGAAAACCAAACGGCGCGGCCTTGGCCGCGCCCGGAAACAAGGAGATGGGAAATGAAGATCAAACTCAGCCGCATTTATGTGGACGATCAAAGCAAGGCATTGCGCTACTACACCGAAGTTCTCGGGTTCATCAAGAAAGCCGATTTCAGCCATGGTCCGCACCGCTGGCTGACGGTCGCCGCCGCCGATGAGCCCAACGGGACGGAATTGCAGCTGGAGCTCATCGGCAACGCCGCGATCCAGAGCTATCAGCAGACCTTATTCCAGCAGAATCAGCCGGCAGCCATGTTCTTTACCGACGACGTGAAGAGCGATTATGACCGCATCCAGGCCCGCGGGGCGAAATTCACCATGGCGCCGACTGACACTGGCTACGCAACGATCGCCATACTGAACGACACCTGCGGCAACCTGATCCAGATCACGCAATTGAAGCGGCAAGGCTGAAGTTTCCGGCCCGGCCTGGACGGCCCCCCGCTTGCGGCATTCGGCGCGGCTGAAAGAAACCCATGAGCCATTTTGCGGATACCACGCCGCGCCCGGCGCATGGCGCGCGCATGGAAAAACCGGAAGCAGAGAAGTGGCGGCTGATTCTCACCCGGGATTTACGCCATGGGCCGGAAAAAGTCTGGCAGGCGCTCACCGACCCGGACCAAATTCGGGAATGGGCGCCATTTGAGGTGAAGGGGGACCTTACCCGGGCCGGAAATCAAGTGGAGCTTACCTGGGTGGGCACGGGACACGTCACAAAAGCCACCGTGACCCGGGCCGAGCCGGCCCGCGCCCTGGAATTTCACGACATTCGCTGGGAGCTGGAAGCGAATGCCCTGGGCACGCGACTTACCCTCTGGCACGATATTGGCCCCCGCTATATTTGCTGGGGCGCCGCGGGCTGGCATATCTGTTTCGATATTCTGAACCACCTGCTCGGCGGCAGACCGATCGGCCGCATAGCCGGCGCCGACGCCATGCGGCATGCCGAGTGGCAGCGCCTGTGCGCCGAATATGCAACGCTGTTTTCGCTGGAACCTGAAAAGAATCAAAGCTTCGGCAAACCACGCTGACTTCCCGGCAACCGGAAGTTCGCGCTCAAACCGCGAGGCGAGGGCTCCGGCAGTCCGGTTGCAACTCGAATCCTTGCCTGCCCTGAATGATGGGCACGGGCAGAAATTCCCGATGGAAGGCAGAAGCCCGGCGGGCGCGAAGTCTGGGATAAAATCATTAGATTATGCCGCCGCAAGTTCCAGTTGATCCGATCGGCACGACGATCGGGAACTATAGAATTTTGTCCAAGCTGGGCGATGGCGGCATGGGCGTTGTCTATGAAGCCGAGGACACGCGGCTGAACCGGCGGGTGGCGATCAAGTTTCTGCCCGACGAGCTGGCCAGTTCGCCGGCGGCGCGGGAGCGCTTTCAGCGGGAAGCGCGGGCGGCCTCGGCGCTGAACCACCCGAATATCTGCACCATACATGATGTGGGCGAAGTGCCCGGCGGCAACGGCTACCCGCCGCGGCCGTATCTGGTGATGGAAAAGCTGGACGGCCAGACGCTGCGGCAGCGCATTCACGGCAAACCGCTGCCCAACGATCTGCTGCTGGACCTGGCGATTGAGATCGCCGACGCGCTCGATGCCGCGCATCAGGCGGGCATTGTGCACCGGGACATCAAGCCGGCCAATATTTTTGTGACCACGCGGCAGCAGGCCAAGATTCTGGATTTCGGCCTGGCCAAGCGGACGGGCAAGAACGCGCGCGGACTGGGCGAAGACGAAGAGACGCTGGCGACCAATGAACTGCTGGTGACCGCGCCGGGCAGCACGGTGGGCACCATCGCCTATATGTCGCCGGAGCAGGCGCGGGGCGAGGAGCTGGACGCCCGCACGGATTTGTTTTCTTTCGGGGCGGTGCTGCATGAAATGGCGACCGGGCGGCAAGCATTCAGCGGCAATACCGCCGCGGCGACGTTTGACGCCATTCTGAACCGGCCGACCGCGCCGGCGCCGTCATTCAACCCGGAGCTGCCGCCGGGACTGGAACCCATTCTGCAGCGGCTGCTGGAGAAAGACCGCGAACTGCGGTTCCAGTCGGCGGCCGATGCGCGAGCGGAGCTGAAGCGGCTGCGGCGCTCAAGCGACGCCATTAAATCGCAGATACAGCCGTCGGCCCCGTCCGCGGCCGGATCCGCCCCGGGCGAAACGATCGCAAGCAACGCCGGCGGGCCGGGAGTCATGGCGAATACGGCGACGATGGCAACGGCGACGGGCGCCACCGCCGTTTCCGACAGCCAGATGCTGGCGGCGGTGGCGCGCAAGCACCGCGGCCTGCTGGCCGGCGCGGGCGTGGGACTGCTGGCCATCGCCGCCGCCGGCGGCTGGGGCCTGTGGCATTGGCTGCATGCGCCGGCCGCACCGGCGGGGCCGATCCAGGTTGAAGCCCTGACCCGCAAGGGCAATTTCGGCGCGGCCGTGATTTCACCGGACGGACGCTATGTCGCCTATGTGCGCGAGGAGCAGGGCAAACAGGCGCTCTGGATGCGCCAGGTGGCGGCGCGGAGCGCGGTGCAGATTGAAGCGCCCGGGGTGTATCACTATGTCGGATTGACCTTCGGCCCCGGCGGCAATCATCTTTATGTGACCCATTATGACGGCGCCCGCCATCCCGGCTATAACGGGCTGTACAAGCTGCCGGCGCTGGGCGGACCGATGCGGCTGATTCTGGACAACGTGGATACGGCGGTTTCATTTTCCCCGCACGGCGCGCATTTCGCCTTTGTGCGGCATGGGCAGCGGGAAGACAAGCTGATGACCGCGGAGGCGAATGGAAGCGGGGAAAAGACGATCTTCACTGCCCGGTTTCCCCTGCAACTGCAGCACGCGCCCGCCTGGTCGCCCGATGGCCGGCATTTAGCCCTGGCCGTGCAATCGCTGGCGCATGGGATCAGCGAGACGATCCAGATTATGAGCGTTGCGGGAGGGCCGCCGGCGCGCTTGACCCACCGCACCCTGGGATGGGTTCAGTCGCTGAGCTGGCTGCCGGGCGGCAAGGGATTGATCGCAAACGCCAGCTACACGCTGGCTGGCGAGATCGGCGGGCAGATTCTGCGCATTGACTATCCCAGCGGCCACATCACGCCCCTGACCGACGGGTTGGGAACTTATATCGGGACCAGCCTGACCGCGCCGGGGCACATCCTGCTGACGTCACGCCTGTCATTGCGGGGCGGCATCTGGACGGGCCGGCGCGGCGGTTCCTTCACCCGGCTGGGCAACAGCGGCGGCCTGGGTCTGGCCGGGGTGACCTGGACGCCCGGCGGCAGGCATCTGATCGGCGTGCAACTCCGGCGCCGGGGTTTGAATCTGGCAGAGGTTTCCCTCGCGGATGACAGCGTTCGATTGCTGACGCATCACGGCAGCGCCATGCAGCCGGCGATATCGCCGGATGGAAAATATCTGAGTTACGTCACCCTGCGCCATGGCATTACCATCCGGCAAATGCCGCTGGGAGGAGAAAATCCCGGCGCCGGGGCGCAAGACCTGATGCCGGGGCAGTTTGCCGTCAGCCCCTTGTATTCCGCCACCGGCAAAACGCTTTATTTTGATTCCGTGCTCATGGGCCAGCCGGTGGTGCGGGGGCTCAATCTGGCCACGCATGCGGTGCGGAATATATCGGATATTTCCTGTTATCTCATCGCGCTCAGCCCGCATGGACACCGGCTTTCCTGCTGGGGACACGATCCTAAAACCCATGCCCTGGCCATCGCGATCGTCGCCTTGAACGGCCAGGCCAAGCCTTTCTGGGCCGCGATTCCCAACACCGCATCCAATGGCGGCGCCAATGAGCCGCCCGCCTGGCTGAGTTCGCATGCGATCAGCTGCGTCTGCGGCGGCGCGCTGCATAATCTGTATGCCATTCCGCTGCCGGGCGGTCCCGCGCGGGCGATCACGCATTTTCAGCACCGTAATATTGAGCAATACGCGGTATCGCGGCAAGGCCAAATCGCGCTGCGCCGCGCGACCGCCCGGCTGCGGCTGGTGCTGATCCGGCATATACCCGACTGAGCGGCAAGCATCGTCACGCGCGCCGCGTCTAACTTACAATCGAGAGCCGAAGAGCCCAGTCCAGTTTGGAGGGAAAAGGCGGCAGCTGGATGACGCCGATGTTACTGGCTTTGAGGACCGCCGGAGGGCGCCAGACGCCGCGGCGGGGATTAAACCAGCGGGCCTGATAGCGGGCGCCGGGCAGGGCGCCGCGGATTCGGCCGACCGGGCAGCCTTTTTCAAAATAAACCATAAAATTGCGCTGATCCGGAGTGCGGGCGGCGTAGGCCCAGCCGGTGTAGCCCTTGAGCAGAGCCGTGCGGCTGGGCACGACCCAGCTATCGGGAACCAGCTGCTGATAGGCGCGGCCGAGGGAAAAAAGAAAATCGCGCAGATGCCGCATCTGCGCCCCGGAGCGCCACTGAAAAGCGGTCCACATTTTCACCGGCGCCTGGGGTTCGACATCGGCGCCCCAGATGCCTTCGGCGCCATAGACATGGCCGGCGAGACCCCCGGAAAGCGCGCTGCCGTACATGGCCGAGCGAACGCAGCGGTCATCGCGCGGAGTGCCTCCCTGGGCGCCATATTTGTAGCCGCCGGGAATGCCGCGGGCATCATGGTAGCCGGCGTAGTAAGGCTCGCCGTTGAGCGCGGGCCGGGGATGGGGATCGCGGTAGATTTCGCTGAGATACCAGTAATATTCATGCTCGCGCCGGTTGCCGATCTGATGCAGCGTGACCCAGGAATTTTCCCCCCAGTTGACCAGCGTGGAAGGATTGCAGTTGGTGGACAGCAGATTGCCAAACGGCGGAGGGCCCCAGGTTTTGAAAACCAGATCAATGGCCTGCTGAAAATCGGCCGGTGAGACGCTCTGCTGGATGATATCGAGATGAATGGGGCTCAAGACGGTGTGGTTGGCTTGATAACGCGACCAGATGTACTGGATATAACGGGCGTAGGAGCCGGGCCATTCATAATACTTTTTCCAGCATTGGCTGACATCGCGGCGGGCGGCTTCGAGAAAAATCATGAAGCCCTGCTGGTTG
>JAKAZV010000015.1 GCA_021826505.1 Acidobacteriota bacterium
GTCAATCAGGTCTCGCCGGCCTCTGAATTGCGCGCCGCCGCTACGCAATTTGCCCACAAACTCGCCGCCCTGTCGCCCTGGGCTCTGCGTCTATGTCTCGAAGCCGTGCGCCGGGGCATGGAAACCAGCCTGTCCGATGGGTTGCAGTTGGAGGCAAGTCTTTTTGCCCTCGCCTGTGGCACTGGGGATATGCGCGAAGGCACGCAGGCTTTTTTACAAAAACGAGCGCCCCGGTTTGCCGATCCGGATTTTTAAACGATCGTCCCGCCGGCGCCGGTTAACTGCATGAAATCCAAGTCACGCCCGCAAATTTTAGCCCGTTCACTTTCCGGAAGTTATAGCGCGCAGGGATGCCGTTTTGCCCTGGTAACCAGCCGTTTTAATCAATTCATCACCGAAAGGCTGCTGGCGGGTGCGCTGGATGGCCTGCAGCGGATGGGAGCGCGGGCTCAGGATTTGCAAGTCATCCGTACCCCGGGCGCCTTTGAAATTCCCGCCGCGGCGCGCCGGGCCGCGGCCAGCGGGCGCTATCACGCCATCATCTGTCTGGGTTTGATTTTGCGGGGTGAAACCCCGCATTTTGACTATATCAGCCGTGAAGTCACGCGCGGCATCGGACAATCGGCGCAGGAAACCGGCGTGCCTCACAGCTTTGGCGTCCTCACCTGCGAGACTCTAGAGGAAGCGATTGATCGCGCTGGCCTGAAGGCCGGGAATAAAGGTTTGGAAGCGGCGCAGGCAGCGGTCGAGATGGCGAATCTGTTTCGCGCCATGTCTGGGCCGCATCCGGTTGCCGTCAAAAAAACCAAAACGCGGAATTCCCGGAAACGCAAAACATGAGCCACACAACCACCCCTCCCTCCCATGTCCAGGCAGAATCCGGACGGCGGATTCTGGCCGTGGTGGACGATTTATTTTTTCTCGCCAAAATCCAGGAAACCGCCCGCTGGCTGGGCGTGAAACTGCAGGTTGCCCGCAATCCGGCCGAAGTCGAGGCCGAATTGGCGCAACCCGCGCCCCCCAATCTGGTGATTGTGGATCTCAATGCCCGGCAATGCCCGGCGTTGGAAATCATCGGCGCCATTGACCGCCATCCCGCGCGTAAAAAAATTTCCCTGATCGGCTTTGTCAGCCATCTGCAGGCAGAACTCAAGCAAAGCGCCCAGGCCGCCGGATGCGATCGCGTCATGCCGCGTTCGGCATTTTCTCTGCAGTTGCCGGCATTGCTGCGCCGCTACGGCTTGCCCGATCCGGCTTGATTTCATTCAAGCGCGTTACCCTTCCGCCCGCGAGAATGCGCGATCCATGAATTCTCAAGATACGATCGTCGCCATCGCTACCCCTCCGGGACGCGGAGGTTTGGGCTTGGTGCGTCTTTCGGGCCCGGCGGCGCGCGCCATCGCCCTTCAGATTTTTCCCGGGCTGCGGCTGCGTCCCTGGAGGATGCAACACGCGAAATGGCGCGAAAATGGCGAACTGGTGGATGAAGTGCTGGTCGCCTGGTTTCCCGCGCCGCGTTCTTATACCGCCGAAGACGTCATCGAAATCTCGGCCCACGGTTCGCCGGTCCTGCTGCGGCATTTGGTCCAGGCATGTCTCCATCAGGGCGCGCGGCTGGCGGAAGCGGGAGAATTCACCCAACGGGCTTTTTTGAACGGACGCCTCGATTTGACCCAGGCCGAGGCCATCGGCGACCTGATTCACGCCCAGACTCTGGCCCAGGCCCGCCATGCCGCCCGCCAGATGGAAGGCAGTCTGGCCCGCGCTCTCAAGCCGCTCAAACACGATTTGTGTGAGTTCATTGCCCGCCTTGAGGCTGGCATTGACTTTGCCGATGACGATGTCAGCCAGCTCGGCCGGGAAGAAATTGCCGGCGCCGCAGAACGCATCCAATCGGTTTTAACCGCCATGGCCGCCAGTTATGCCCAGGGCCGCTGGCTCCGTGAAGGCGCCCTGCTGGCCTTGGCCGGCCGGCCCAATGCCGGCAAGTCCAGCCTTTTTAACCGCCTGTTGGCCATGGAACGCGCCCTGGTTGCGGCCGAGGCCGGCACCACGCGCGATGTAATTACCGAGCGGCTGCAGTTGGCGGGCATTCCCGTCACACTGGCCGACACGGCTGGACTGCGCGACGCCGCCCATGCCATCGAGCGGCAAGGCATGGAAAAAACCCGTGAAACTCTTGCCGAGGCCGATCTCGTGCTGCTGGTTCTCGATGGCGCCACGGCATTGACGGACGCTGATTTTGCCCTCATGTCTCAGATCGCGCAAATGCCCCGCGTGGTTGTGGCACGCAATAAATGCGACCTGCCATGCGCCTGGAGCGCCCAGGAACAATCTCGCGCCCTGGAAGCCATCCATTTCCCTTGCCCATCGGGTCAGCCTCCCTGGCTGGAGGTTTCAGCTCTCAACGGCGAGGGCCTGGAGGCGTTACGCGCATATTTGGCCCATACCCTCGTTCCCCAATCTGAGGAAAGCGGCGAATGGATCACCAACCAGCGCCAGGCCCGGCACCTGGAGGCCGCGGCCGCCGCGCTGGCCCGCATGGTTGCAGCCAACCGGCAATCCGCGCCGCATGAAGCCCTTCTGGTCTGCCTGTACGCCGCGCTTCAGGAGCTGGATGCGCTCACTGGTCAGACCACGGCGGAGGATATACTGGGCTTGATCTTCTCCAGTTTTTGCATAGGCAAGTGAGTTTCTGGAACGTGGCATGCGGCAACTCGGCAATTTCATTGGGAAGCATATAGCCTGGGCCGAAGCTCTGCTTCGATCAGGGGCTATGCTGCTGCTGATCACCGGCGTGGCCGCCGGCCTGGCTGCCCAATTGGCGCCGGCGCCGGCGCACTGTCATTTGGATTTTCACGGCAGTGAAGCCAATGTGGATTTAATCGGCCATCGCAGCGTGGGTCATGGCCTGGATTTTTATTCCATGAAGCACGAGATTGCGCTGGGACAAAGCGCCGCCCAGCAGGTCATCCAAAACAGCAAACTCATTACCGATCCGGAAGTCAACGAATACATCAACCGCATTGCGCAGAATCTGGTGCGCCATTCCGATGCCCATGTGCCTTTCACCGTGCATGTCATTCAAAACAGCACCATCAATGCCTTTGCTCTGCCGGGCGGATTTTTCTTTGTCAACAGCGGGCTGATTCTGGCCAGCCGGGCCGAAGACGAAATGGCCGGCGCCATGGCGCATGAAATTGGGCACGTTGCCGCCCGCCATGCCACCCGCAATATGACCAAAGACACGCTCTTGCAACTGGCGACCCTGCCGCTCGAAATCGTGGTGGGCGGGTCCATGGGCGGCTGGGGCGGAGTGCTGGCCGAGGAAGGCGCCAATTTCGCCCTGCCCTATCAGTTCATGCGTTATTCCCGCGCGGCCGAGCGCGAGGCTGACTGGCTGGGCACTCAGTATTTATGGAATACCGGCTATGATCCCGAAGGTCTGATTCATGAGTTCCAGCACATTGAAAAATTGGAAGTCCAGCGTCCGGGGCTGATGGCTCGCGCCTACGCCAGCCATCCCGAAACTCCCTCCCGCATCGCCGAGACTCAGTGCGAGATCGCCCGCGTGCTGCCGCCGCGCCCGCAGTATGTGGTGAATACCTCTGATTTCCGGCGTATCCAGCATCGCCTGGCCCGCCTGATTCATATGCATCTTTCTTCATTCCGCACCCATGCCATCCAACGCCCGCGCAAGCCCCGCAAAATTCAGCCTCCGGTGCTGGCGCGGCCCAAGCCCGCGGCGCCGGCCGCCAGCGCGCTTACGAGATCGCATTAACGTTCTCTGACTTGGTTGGGGCAGTTGGCATGTAACTCAGCCAAGCTTCTACTTTTGACTCTTTCCTTGAATCATCTTTTTGCCTGCATCTCTCATCCAAGCAAAAGCGCATCGTTGTGGAGCGACGCTTACGGTCCCGCAAACGAATCAGGAACGCAACTCATGAACACCGAACAAATTCAAAAATCATTGGATGATCTGCGCCAGGAGCAGGCGCGCATTTCGGAAGCCATTCGCACCCTCGAACATCTGCTCAGCGGCAGCGTTCCCAACCGGCTGAGTCCGGAAGGCCGGGCGCGCATCTCGGAAGCCGCCAAGCGCCGCTGGGAAGAGCATCGCCAGCAGGCCCAGGCATCCGCCCGGTCGCGCAACGCCAATTCCCCCAAAAAAGCTGCCTGAATGGGTGAGCCAGACGGCGATCCGGCCGAGTCGCTGGCAAAGCCATGTGAAATCGCATGGCCGGACCCTCGTTATGGGTAGCAGAGTATTTCAGCGCCGGGTCGAGGAATGTCGCGCCACCAGATAGGGCGCCCAGCGGCGATATTGTGCCGGCGTCACCAGCGCGCGCAGCAATAGCTCCCGTTTATTAGCCAGCGGCCGGGTCCGCAGAATCCGCTCGGCTTCTTTCCGCCGCATCCCCGGCAGCCGCATTAATTCCCCCAGACTGGCTCGGTTCACATCTAATTTGACGATCCGGCCGTTTCTCCCGCGGTAGCGCTGGGCATGCGTCTTAAAATCACTGCGCGCATGCTTGAAATATCGAGACCGGGACTGTGGCATGGCTGCCGCCGGCCTGTGATCCGGCAGGCGAACGGCAAAAACTCGATGCGTTTTCCGGCAGCTGCAGGCCGGAAACAGGAGCGCGGCCAGCGCCAGCAGTTGACCATACCGGGCTTGTGGCTGTCTCATAACATCTCACCACCGGCAAACCCACCGGGGCAGAATGCTGGAATAACGAGGCAATGAAATGGCCCCGCCGCTATTCAACTTTGTAATGAAATCTGCGGGTTTTTTTAACCTGATGATACGTCACCGTGGCGCGGCAATCCCAATCGCCGCCCATGGCAAACTGGCCGGTTCCGGCATAATTGCCGTTGCCCTGACTGGCCAGTTGAATCACCTGCGTGCCCATGTCCATAAACGTCATGCGCAAACTGAGTTGCGCGCTGGCATGCAGCAGCGGTTCACCATTATGGCGTTTCACATGCAAAATAAAGCGGGTGGGCTGCTGGCTGGAGGGCACACTGGGCTGGGTGGTGAGTGAAAGCGCCCATCGGCCCTGCGGCGATTTCTGGCGATGGCAGCCGGCGGACAGGATCGCAATGCCGGCCAGCCCGCAGGACAACCAGGTCCTCCGGCACGCGTGCTGCCGGCTCACAATGGAAAATGCCGCTTTCATGGTCATCGAAGAATCGCAATCAGTGTAACAAATAAGTAGCTCAAGACAGCAGGGATGCGGTCAATCAAACCCTTGAATTCAGTCCTGTCCGGTCCAGGGCGTTTTGCATCGCATCCTGCCGCATAAACCATCTCCAGACCATGCCGTCGCGGGCATTGGCCGCGCTCAGCAGGCTGATGCCCTGATCAATGCCCAGCACATGCGGGCTGCGCCAGCCGGTGAGCGGATTAAAGGCGTCACAAAAACCATAAACGCCCCAGATGCCAGTCTCCCGGCCATATTTTTGGTAGAGATTTTCCAGGCATTCCAGGCATTCCCGCGGTAAAAACATCAGCGATCCGGCCGGCGCGCACGGCACCAGTGTGCCATCGGGAAAAGGCTGAAGTGGGTGATGGCCCACCGGCGGACCACCCCAGGCCACATACCCATGCGCGCTTTCCGAAGCCGTCAATCCCCAGGCGCGCGGGCCGTAATCGCGGAAACGCGCATGCAGCCGCATGCAAAACATCCGCTGGGCGCGAGTCGCGATCTGGGAATTTTCGAAATAATCAACCCGGTCGCCCATGGTTTCCCTCCGGCCGCGGAGATCCATCCAGGCCTGGGAATATTGATGTATGAACAAGGGCGCGGCCCCGGCGATATATCTGAAGCCGGAATAATTCACCCAGGAGCGCTTCCAGGCATACCAGGCCCCGGCGGGGATGGGAAATGAGGGCGAGCCAATGGCCAGAAAATATAAAATGCTGGCTTCGCTGTAGTTGTTCCAGCGATAGGGAATAAAACCCTTTTCCGGTGTCCAGCCATGCGAGAGCAGATAGCGGTCGCCGGCCAGCATCCAGGGAAAATTCATGCGCCGGTAGAGCGCAGCCGCGAGCTGCCGCAACTCGCGATCGTCCCATGCCTCGCCCACCGTCAGCACGCCGGCCATTAAGAGCGCGGTGTCAATCGAGGAAACCTCGCTTTGCCAGGCCCGGCGGCCGGTGTGCAGATTCAAAAAGTGATAGAACCAGCCCTGTTCCTGCGGGGCATGATGGAGCAGAAACCGCAGCGTGCGCCGTGCCCGCTGCCGCGCCGCCTGAACCGGCAGCCAGCCGCGGTCGGCGGCGATGGCCAGTCCCGTGAGCCCAAAGCCGGTGGCGGCGATGCTGGCCACGTCGCGATGGTGTGCATTGTCGGGCCGGCGGTCGAGTCGCGCCCGGTCCCGCACCAGCCCGGTATGCGGATCGGCCTGCTCCCAGAAATATCGGCAGGCGCGGCGGGCGATTTGGTCGAGAAATGTCACATTGCACGCATCGGCCTGGCCTGGGGTTCCCGTCCCGCAATGCGGGATGGGATGGATGGC
Organism: Acidobacteriota bacterium; assembly: GCA_021826505.1. GTDB lineage: Bacteria > Acidobacteriota > Terriglobia > Terriglobales > SCQP01 > JAKAZV01. The sequence goes on from JAKAZV010000015.1 coordinate 6,523, forward strand.
AACTGCCCTTTCTTATTTTTCGAACCCTGGAATGGAAAGCAGGAAAAGTGGTTCAGTCATCCCATAAGCGCTGTGCTGTATTGTAGATCAGCGTGGCACGCGCACGAGTGTGAGCGAGTACGGTCGCAGTGTCAGGCGCAACTGTTCGTGCCCCGGCGTAAGCCGGCGCACTTGCGGCGGCGGCAATTTCGCCGCTTGCCGCAAGGCATGCTGCTGCGCGCGGGTGGGAAATGCCGGGCTGCCCATGGCGCGCCAGGCGGCGAGCGCGTTGCCGTGGCGCGGATCCACGGTCTGAATATAGGCCGCATGGGCGCGCCGCAGCCCGCGGAAGCGCAGAGTAAAACTCCGCGGCCGGCCCGGTCCATGAACGGGTGCGTAGTTCCACAGCGCAATCGCCAGCGCGCCATCCGCTGTCCGGGTCACCAGCGCCGAGCGTGAAGACGACGGCAGCCGGCGCGTGCCCAGATGATGCAGCAAAGCAAAGGCATTGTAGGCCGGTTTGGGAATATGGCCGGTGGCGACCAGGCCAAAGCCGCCGTAAAAAGGCGTGTGCGCCACGCCTTGTTCCACAAAAACATCGGAAAAGGCCCAATACGACATGATCTTCACTTTGCCGGCGCATTCGCGGATGGTATTGGCCAGCCACGGTCCCATATAGGGCGAGTCGGTGACCGCGACCTGGTTTTTATAGCTGGCGTTATATTCGCTGAAAATAATCGGCATATGCGGCCAGGGTGAATGCAGCACTTCGTTATATACCTTGTCCACCGCCAGCCCCACCATGGCGCGCCGCGGGACGCGGGTGGTCCGGTGCAGCACCTTGGGAGTATCGTTGCCATAAACGTGGGTGGAAACAAAATCAACCGGAACGCGATGGCGCTTGCAGTGCCGCAGAAACTGGCCCACCCAGGCCGCCTGCGCCGTCGCTGGTCCGCCCACCCGCAATAATGGGCTCACGCTCTTGAGGGCGCGGGCGGTCACATCATAGAGATGAAAATAAGTGGCCTGCTTGGGTACGCCCTTCCAGAATCCCAGGTTGGGCTCGTTCCAGACCTCGAAATACCAGCGCGAGACTTCCGCCAATCCATAACGGGCGATGAGGTGACGGGCGAAATGGCGGATCAGGCCGGCCCACAGCGCCCAATCTTTCGGCGGCGCCACATAAGGATGGTAGAAAAAGCCCTGCCGCAACGGAGTGGCTGCCATTTCCCGCGGCATGAAGCTGAGCTCGACATAGGGCCGGATGCCGTGGCGCAGCAAGCCATCATAAATTTGATCCACATTCGTCCAGTTATAGACCGGCCGGCCTTGGGCATTGAGATGAAATGCTCCCACCTGGCGGTCGAAGATGCCGTGAAAACGAATGTAGCGAAAACCGGTAATGCGATGCACCGCGGTCAGGTCGCGGCGGTAACTCTGCCGCAGCGCCAGGATGGCGTGGCCGGAACCGAACATGCGCTCCCAGAAGTGCGGAAACGGCTGGCCGGCGGCGCGGGCATGGACCGTGATTACGGTAACCGGCTGAGCTTGGTTTGCGGGCGCTGTCTGCGCCGCCAGACTGCCGCACAGCCCGCAAAGCACCAGCAGCCAGAGCCAGGAGCGGTATAAAGCTTTCATATAAGAATTATGTTGCGACGCCGTCCGGCATTCCCGGCCGGCGCCGCACTTGCCGCTTAAAAGGTCAGATTCGCCTGCAGTTGCACCACGCGGCCGGCCAGTGCTCCGCTGGCCATGCCGACGGGCGAGCTTTGCACATTGGTGCTGCTGGAATCAAATCCGAACGGAACCAGGTTCAGGGTGTTAAAGATGTTGAAGGCATCCACGCGAATGCCCAGGGTTGAATTTTCATTGCCAAACCATGGGGTATGAAAATTCTTGGCCAGGTTCATATCGGTCTGGAAAAAATGCGGTCCGGTAAAAGAGTTGCGGCCCACTCCCGGAGGGCCGGGTTTTGTGAAGTTGAAGTACTTGGCCGCGCCGCCGGGAAAATCTCCGCCCTTGGTCATGAACTGCTGGTTGGAATAGTTGGTCAGATTGCCGCCGTAATAGGCAATCGGCGCCGTGGGTGACAGGCTGGGCCCGCCCGGCGTCACCACCGATTGGCCGCTCACCGGCGTCCAGGGGAAGCCGCTGTGCGCGGTCAGCACGCCGCCGATTTGCCAGCCACCCAGCGCCGCGCCCAGCAGGCCGTCATTGGGCGAAATGAATGGCAGCGTATAAACACCCCACAGCGTGAAGTCCTGGGCGGCGTTGTAGTCGGAAGGTCCGTAGTCCAGCTTCCAGTTCTGGGGCCAGATTTCGTTGGTGACAAAACCGGGGCCTTCGTAGGAAACCACATCCAGGCTCTTGCTCCAGCGGTAGTTGGCTTCCACCGTAAACCCATTGGCAAAGGTGCGGTGCAGGCTGGCTACCAGGGCATTAAAGCTGCTATTGGCGTCAGGCATGGAGAAATAAGCCGCGTAAAAAGGATTGAACGGCGCGCCGTTATCGTTGACTACGGTGTTGGGATAGAGATAATTCTGGTTGACCAGCCGGATAAAGTGCCGCCCCGCGCTGCCCTGGTAAGCCACATCGCTGACCCAGTTACCGGGGAATTCATGCTGCAAATCAAGCGACCACTCCTCCACGTAGTTGGTGGGCATTTTCGGCTGCGTGCCATAAACCTGCGTGGCTACGCCATAAGTGGAACCGGTGCGGGGATCAATCGGCACCGCCAGCGCGGGGTTCACCGGGTAGCTGGTGGGGCTGTTGCTTGTGCCCATGGCATACAGGATTTGTCCATTCACATAGGGGCTGGACTTGGTCCCGCAGCAAATGCCGTAGTTGGCGAAAAAGGGCGGATTCTGCCGCGCCGGATCGAAGCTGGCTTCCGGGAAACGGTTGTCGAATATGCCAAATCCGCCATGCAGCACCGTGTTGCTTAAAAAGCCCGGACTATAGGCAAAGCCCACGCGCGGTTCGAAGTTCATATCGCTCGAGGTATAAAGCGCGTTCACCGGCCGCAGTTGCGCGTTGCTCAAACCCTGGGAACCGAAGAACAGATTGCTGATCAGTCCATGGGCGGATTTTAACGGGCTGAAATATTCCCAGCGCAGGCCCAGTGTCACGGTCAGGTTCGGCCGCAGTTGCCAATCATCCTGGATGAATGCGGCATCATCATTTTCGCGAAAATATTCGGTGTTGGGCGTGGGCGTGCCGGTCACCGGGTTGGCGGTAATGCCTTCATAGATGGGCGCGCTGTTCGCCAGATTCCACAGCCCCTGAAACACATAAATCGGCCGCGCGTTTCCCAGCGCCGAATTGTTGCTTTGGTCGTGCTCCAGATAGACGCCGTATTTCAGCGACTGATTGCCCAGCACCTGGCTCAGGGTATCGCTGTAGGCAAAGGTGTTTTCCGCCAGCACGCCGGGGGTATATTCGCCGTAAGGCGGGCCGGTTTCCAATCGTCCGAAGGCAAAACCCTGGATTTGCAGCGTGGGCAGGCCCCAGTTGACGTTGGGATTGGTATTGAGCTGATTGTAGGCAAAGCGGGTGAAATTAGCCCGCATCTGGTTGATCACGGTGGGTGAAACAATATGGGTCCACATCAGCGTGCCCGTGCTGTTCAATGGGCTCAGGTTCACCGTGCCCATGGGCGCGCCACCGCTATTGGCATCGGCGCTGGTCTGGTTGAGCGAGGTGATATAGGTGCTCAGCGCAAAGTTGTTGCGGCGGCGGTCGTAATCGAAGCGGGCATTATACTGGTTGCCGCTCTGGCTGCCGGGCAACCCGATCGTCGCCAGTTGCACGTCGGGAACCCCGTCAAAGCCGCCACCATTGGAGTTGGAAAAATTATCCACATATTGCCCGTTCGATCCGGTAATCGAGCCTAAATCGAGGCCGCCCGGGACCACCTGGCAGGGGTTGGGCGCCACATCGGCGCAGCGACTGGTGAGCAGCCCAACCACATTGGGCTTGGCTGAGGGCTGGCTCAGGATTTTTGCGGCGATGGTTCCCGGCCGGGCCGCGGTTAAAGCCGAAATGAACTGCGGCGTGAAAACATAGGAATTGGCAAAGGAAGTCGTGTTATCGCGCAGGCCTTCATAGGAAAAGAAATAAAAGGCATGGTTTTTAATGATCGGTCCGCCCAGGCTGCCGGCAAACTGGCGAAAGGCGTTATCCACCCGCACCGGTTTGGCGCCGTTGGGTCCGCCCCAGCTATTAAACGCGTTCAGCCCCGGGGATTGATAGGTGTAGTCGGCGCTGCCGTGAATTTTGTTGGTGCCTTGTTTGGTAATAATGTCAATCTGCGCGCCCGAGTTGCGGCCATAGCGGGCGGAGTAGCCGTTGGTGACCACATGCATGGACTGAATCGAGGCATCGTTGGGCGTGACCACCGTGGCGCCGCCCCAGGCAAAGCTGTTGACGGTGACCCCATCCACCATGTAATTGTTATCGCTCATTCGCTGGCCGGCGCTGCTGATGGCGATCTGGTTTTCGGTCTGAAAAATGCCCAGGTTCGACTCTCCCGGCCCGGTCGAGTTGGGCAAGCCGATGGTATTGCCGTTGCCGGCGCGGGCATTGTCGCCGAAGATGCCGGGAATTAGATTGAGAGTTTCATAAGGATCGCGCGAATATACCGGCAGGCTGGTGATATTTTGTCCGGAAATATTCTGCGAAAGGTTGCCCGATTGCGTCTGCAACAGCGGCGCCTGTGCCGTCACCGTTACTGCCTGGGTTATGGTGCCGGGCTGGAGCACCAGGTTGGCGCCGGTCGGCTCATCCGTGTGCACCACGATCACTTCCTGTTCCGGTTTGAACTGCGCCAACTGGGCTGTCACTTGATATCGCCCCGGCGGCAACCCCGCCACGGCGTAATAACCCGTGCCGTTCGTAACGGTGGTCCGGGTCACGCCGGTTTGCTGGTTGGTCACCATCACCCGCACGCCGCGCAAGATGGCGCCCGAGGGGTCGGTGATGGTGCCGCGCACGCTGGCCCGGAACTGGGCCAGCAGCGGCAGGCCGCACATGATGCTCACACAAAGAGCCAACAACACTCGTTTGACCATGGATTGGTACATAAAAACCTCGAAGCAGGAATTGCCTGACCTGAAGGGGTGTGAATGCTAAACCGATTCAGCCATGAATTGTTTGTACCATGTGACTCTCGTAGTGTCAATGCATGGAAAGTCACACAAGCAGGCTAGATTCCGTTTTGAACAATTGGGTTGCGCAGTTGCAACTTTCGGAGCACGATAAAGTCCCAGAAAGGAAAAGTCGCGGAGCTAGAGATTAATGCCAAGGCAGACGTCAAATTCCACCCGTGGAAAATCCAAATCAGAACCAGACATCGCGTCCCCATCCAGTCGGGAAGCCCAGATGCGAATGGCGGCTAAGGGTCCCAGCTTAAAGATGCTGGCCCAGCATCTCGGTTTGGCGCCGGCCACTGTTTCCGTGGTGCTCAACAACTCACCCGTGGCGGCCACCATCCCCGTCTCCACCCGGGACCGCATCTTTGCCGCTGCCCGCGCCCTGGGCTACCGGCCGAATTTTCTCGCCCGCTCTCTGCGGGCCGGCCGCAGCTTTACGATTGGCGTCCTTGTGCCCGAGGTCAGCGAAGGCTATGCCGCCCTGGTGCTCAGCGGAATTGAAGATTATCTATTGACCGCCGGCTATTTTTATTTCGTCGCCAGCCATCGCCATCGCCCCGATCTGATCGAGGAATATCCCCGGCTTCTGCTGGAGCGGGCGGTTGAAGGCTTCATCATGGTGGATACGCCTTTAAAGACCGCTCCCCGCGCGCCCGCGGTTTCCGTCTCTGGCCATCATGCCCTGCCCGGGGTGACTAACATCCGGCTGGATCATCGTCTGGCGGCGCGGCAGGCGCTGGCCCATCTGCAGAGCCTGGGCCATAGCAGAATTGCCTTCATTAAAGGCCAGCCTTTCAGTTCCGACACTCAGACCCGGTGGGAGGCAATCCAGCATGCGGCCGCGGAGCTGGGACTGGAAATTTCACCTGACCGCGTGGTGCAGTTAAGCGGCGATTTCCCTACTCCCGAGCCTGGCCTGCAGGCCACGCGCCAGTTGCTGGCGCGCCAGTCTGACTTTTCCGCGCTCTTTGCCTTTAACGATATGTCCGCCATCGGCGCGCTGCGCGCCTTGCGCGAAAGCCGCCGCATTCCCGAAGAAGTCTCGATCGTGGGGTTTGATGATATTGAAAGCGCGGCCTTTCAGCATCCCGCGCTGACCACCGTGCGCCAGCCCTTGCGGGCCATGGGCGAGCTAGCCGCGCGCACCTTGCTGGCGCGCATTCAGGCCGGCAAATCCGGCGATCATCCCCGGATCATGACGGTAAAGCCGGAACTGGTCATCCGCGCTTCGACCGCTCCCTGCCCGTGCCCGCCATAGCTGCTTTCTCTAATATATATAAACAGCTGTGCAGCTCCCGTGCATAGATAGGTTGTAGTGTAAACTGTTGCCGCAATGAGTGAATCCATTAAAGTGGGCTCGCAAATCGGGCCTTTCCGGATCATCAGCCAAATTGGCGCGGGTGGCATGGGGGTGGTATACAAGGCTGAAGACACGCGGCTGCGGCGCACGGTGGCCATTAAATTTATCAAGCCGGCCGCGACAAAAACCCCGGGTCAGTCGGTCGAGCGGGACCGTATGGAACGCGAAGCCCGGACGCTGGCCGGGCTGAGCCATCCCAATGTTTGCGTGTTACATGATGTCGGTGATGCGGACGGTTCATTTTATCTGGTGATGGAGTTTTTGGAAGGCGAGACATTGCGCCAGGTCATGCAGGGCAAGCCCTTGCCGCCGCGCAAAGTGATGGACTATGGGGCGGCGATGGCGGAGGGTCTGGCGGCGGCGCATGCCAAGGGCATTCTGCATCGCGACCTTAAGCCGGAAAATCTCTTCCTGACCACTGACGGGCAGATTAAAATCCTGGATTTTGGCCTAGCCAGACTGCGCCTCTCAGCCTTTGAATCCTCGCCTCTCGAAGCTGAAACCGCCAGCTTGCTGACCAGTCCAGGCACGGTGCTCGGAACTTATGGTTACATGTCGCCCGAACAGGCGCGCGGGGGCGCCGTGGATTCCCGCTCCGATATTTTCAGCCTGGGGGCCATTCTGTATGAAATGCTCACCGGCCAGCGGCCGTTCAGCGGCAATTCGCCGGCTGAGTTGATCAGCAGTTTGTTGCGGGATGATCCATTGGATCTGGGGGAGCTTTCTCCACAAGCTCCGGCTGATTTAGTGCGCATTGTGAATCGCTGTCTGGAAAAGTCTCCGGAAAAACGCTTCCAGTCGGCGAGTGATCTGGCGTTTAATCTGCTAAATCTGAAACATCCCACCAGCAGCAGCCGGGCGTTGCCCGCATCCGAAATACCTCTCATAAAAGCCCGGAAACCCTATCAGGTTTGGGGCAGCTTCGCGCTGGCGGCGCTGATTTTGCTGGCGGGCGGAGGGTTCTGGGCCTGGACTCGCTCCCATGCGGCCATGGCATCAGTCACCGACGTACAGCCGCTGACGTTTGACCGCGGCTTTATTTCCAGCGCGCGATTTGCCCTGGGCGGACAGACGGTGATTTATAGCGCGAAATTCAATGATCAGCCGATGCAGTTGTATACGACTCGCTTAGGTTCAGGCACGGCAAGGGCGATGCATATTCCCGGCGTGCTGGCTTCGGTCGCGCGCGATTCTCAATTGGCGATCCTGCAAAATTGTCAATACGGTTTCTCCCTCGATACCTGCCTGGGCACTCTGGCGGTGGAATCTACGTTGGGCGAAACGCCACGGCCATTATTATCCAATGTCCTCGCCGCTGACTGGGGGCCGCGGGGGAAAAACCTGGCGGTCAGCCATTTTGCCGGAGAATATCAGATCGAATATCCCATCGGCCATGTTCTCTTCCGCAGTGCTAATGATTTGACTTATCTGCGCATTTCACCCGATGGCAAATGGCTGGCTTTTCAAGACTCCTACCCAAGCTCTGATCTAGGCCGCTTGTACTTTATCTCCACTAAAACCGGGAAAAATTTTGCCATCGGCCCGTCTTGGTCGGCTCAGGAAGGGCTTGTCTGGGCTCCGGACAGCCAGTCCGTATACGTTGTCGCCGGCCGCCGGAACTATCCTGAAACTATTTACCGGATCTTCTTAAACGGCAAAATTCGGCAGCAATTTAGATTGGAGCCCAGCCTTCGTCTGTTTGATTTTGCGCCCCATGGCAAGTTCTTGCTCACGGACGAATTCTGGCGGACTTCTTCCCACCTTCAAACCCCATCGGGCAACCGGAATATTTCCTGGCAGGATTGGAGTGTCGTTACGGATATTTCTCCGCTGGGCCATAAGGTATTATTTTGTGAGTGCGATACCGGCGCAGCCTATGTTTTATCCCCGGGCTCATCCACGCCGGAATATTTTGGCCTGGTTCAGCCTTTATCGTTTTCACCAGACGGCCGTTGGATATTGGGTCATGGATTTAATAGTTCGACGTTCCAATTATTGCCGCTTGGCACGGGTCAGGCGCGGATATTGTCGCCAGGCAATCTGAAAATAAATGGTAACGGAAGCTGGCTGGCGGATGGCAAAGGGATTATTTTTCAGGGCCGGCATCAAGGGAAGTCCTGGCGCTTATACCGGCAGAAAATATCGCATGGTCTTCCCCGGCCGGTATCTGGGCCTGTTCTCGATTATCTGAATCCAGTCCCTTCTCCCGATGGCCGCTGGGTGATGATTGAAAATCCAAAATTGCAATGGGAAATGCTCCAACTGCAAAACGGTGCAGTTCATCTTCTGCCGGAGATTCCATCGTTTGCCTCCGTAATGGGCTGGTCCAAAGATTCCAAGAGTATCTACTTTATTTCTTCTTCAATGCCGCCGGAAACCATTCTCCGGCTCGATTGGCAAACTCATCAGGTAAAAAATATCGCCACGATTCAATCCAAAAATACGAATAGCATCTCCAAGCTGATCGGCATTGCGATTACCCCGGACGGCAAGGATATCGCTTACAGTCATATGGTGATCAATTCCCATTTGCTGCTGGTGAGGATGGCGAAACGATAATGAATGGCTAACCCAGCCTGGTCGAATATGGGTTTCGATCATTCTTTGCCCGCATCCGTTTCTGCCATGGCCACGGCGATTCCTTCACCCCAGTCGCCAGTTTGCCTGCGGTCCTCCAGCCGCTTTCGTCTTTATTGCAGTTTTATCTTTGCCGGCATTTTGACTACCTGGCTGGGCTCGCTGCTGCCCTGGCTGAGCGCGCGCTGGAGCCTGAGTCCGGCCGCGGCCGGCAATTTATTTATCGCGCAGTTTGGCGGTTCCTCCCTGGGTGTCATCCTGAATGGCTGGCTGCTGGCCAAAGCCGGATACCGTAACACGCTGGCCCTGGGCCTGGCCTTGATGGCGGTCGGAACCCTGAGCCTGCTGGCCGCGCACCCCAGTCTGACTCTGGCTGGTTTGGCGCTGGCGGGCATCGGCATGGGTTTTTTGATTCCCGCCGGCAACCTGGCGCTGGCCCAGGCTTCTGGCCGCCAGGCCGCGCGGGCCTTGAATTGGCTGAATCTGGCCTGGGGCGCGGGCGCGCTCGCTGCTCCCGCATGGGTGGCGGGATTGTTGCGTTGGCGCCATCCCCTGCTTACCCTGGCGCTGCTTGCGCTCGCGCAATTAGGGCTGGGTTTAGCGTTGCTATGGGATCGCGCGCCCTGGCCCGTGCTTACGCCCGCCCCCTTGCACCGTGCCATCACTCGGCGCTGGGGCTGGCTCGGGCTTTGCATTTTTTTGTATGTGGGGGCTGAGAATGCGGCCGGCGGCTGGATCGCCACGCTCGGCCGCGCCGCGGGACTTCACCGGCAATTCTGGCTCTGGCTGCCCTGGCTATTCTGGGCGGGTTTATTGGCTGGGCGCGCGCTGGCCTCGCTCTGGCTGCGATGGATTTCCGATCTGCGGCTGGCGCGCATCAGCCTTGTCGTGGCGGCATGCGGGTTCGCCTTTTTAATGGCGGTGCAGCAACTGAGCTGGCTGCTGGCCGCGGCCATGCTCACCGGGCTTGGCTTGGCCGCGATTTTTCCCATCATTCTGGCGCAAATTCCCCGCGCGGCCGAAGCGGAAAACCAGGTGCGTCCCGCTGATCCCTTGCTCTTTCTATTTGGTGGACTGGGCGGAGCCATTTTTCCCGCCCTGGTGGGCCGCATCGCCGGCTGGCGCGCGGCGCCCGCGCATGTAGCCGCGCATTTGCGCGGAGCCATGCTTCTGCCCGGCCTGGCGTTGGCGGTGATTTTTTGGGTGATGCCCCGGTTGCCATCCGCGCCGCGCGGCCGGAATTTATAACAGCGGCCGGTCCCAGTCCTCCAGCATTTCCTTGATCCGGGCGAGAAACTGATCCGCCACCGAGCCGTCAATGATCCGGTGATCGAAGCTGAGCGTCAAGTGCACAATTTCCCGGATGGCGATCGCGTCATCCACCACGACCGGAGTTTTGTGGATGCCGCCCACGCCGAGGATGGCTACCTGCGGCTGGTTGATCACCGGCAGGCCATAGAGCCCGCCGTAAATGCCGTAGTTGGTAATGGTAAAGGTTCCGTCCTGCACTTCATCGGGCGCCAGTTTTTTGCTCCGCGCCCGCTCTGCCAGATCGGTCACTCCGCGCTGCAGGCCAAGGAAGTTTTTTTCTTCCGCATGCTTGATGACCGGCACGATCAGGCCCCAATCGAGCGCCACCGCGATGCCCAGATTGATGTCGCGCTTATAGACAATCGAATCCTGCTGCACGGAAGCATTGAGAATGGGGAACTGCTTGAGCGCCTCGACCGCGGCCAGGCAGAAAAAGGGCATAAAGGTCAGTTTCAGCCCCGAGCGCTCGGCAAATTCCCGCCGCTGCGCATCGCGCAGCTTCGCGATGCGGCTGACATCGGCCTGAAACACCGAATAGACATGGGGTGAGGTGCGCTTGCTCATCACCATGTGTTCGGCGATGCGCTTGCGCATGATCGTCATGGGCACGATCTCCACCGCGCCGCTGGAGGCGGCAGCCGCGGACGGCGCCGACGCAACGGATGCCGTGATCGTTGCCGGCGCGGCTTTTGCCGCGGGAGCCGCGGCGGGTTGCGCCGAGACCGGCGCCGCTTGCGCGGGCTGGGCGGCGCGCTTCTCCAAAAAGTCCAGCAGGTCTTTTTTCGACACCCGTCCGCCCTGACCGGTGCCGGCCACCTGCCGCAGTTCCACGTTATGTTCCTGGGCCAGACGGCGCACCACGGGTGATGTGCGGAGCCCGGCTTCCGATTCCGGTTCTGCCGTGCCGGCGGCGGGCGCAAGTGGAGCCGCGGCGGCTATTTCCGCGGGAGCAGCGGTGGTTGTGGGCGCCTGGGCCACGGGCGCCGGCGCCTCGGCTTCGCCCTCGAGCACCGCCAATACGGTATTAATGGCGACCGTCTGGCCTTCGGGGATTTTAATTTCCCGCAGGATGCCCGCCGCCGGCGCGGGCACCTCGGCATCCACCTTATCGGTGGAAATTTCCAGTAAGGGCTCGTCTCGGGCGACAGCATCGCCAATTTTCTTCAGCCATTTGCTGACTGTGCCCTCGATCACCGACTCGCCCATCTGCGGCATGACCACATTGACCGGCATATGTTTACCTTTCCTGAGCCTTGCGGCGCGCGATGGCTGGCGCGCAAATATTTATCGTCCCATGAATGGACGCGCTTCAGCAAGCCAAGTCGGCTGGTTGGGGAAAGCTGAATTAGTACGAGGCCAGCCGCCGCGCGATCGCGGCCAACTGCGGGGGCGGCGCCAACGGGGTGGGAATCATCGGCGCATCGAGATCGGAAAAAGCCGCTTCCTGCAGCCGGGCCGCCAGCCGTTCCGGCCAGCCCCCCGGCGCCGGCGGAGCATAGAGAATCATGCCTTTGCTGGTCTTGCGCAGACTGCCGGCGATCGTGGCTTCATCCAGCGGCTCAAGCGAAAGCAAATCCACGACTTCAGCTTCGGTTCCATCGCCGGCCAGGCTTTCCGCCAGTTCCAGCGCCACGCTCACCGCCGCGCCGCCGGTAAAAATGGAAAGATCGCTGCCCGGGCGCACGACGCGGGCGCGGCCCGGCGCCATCGCTGTGGGCGCTTCTGGAACTTCGCCCAGCATCGCATCCAAGGCGGGTGTCTCCAGAAACAACACCGGATTCGGATCGCGGATCGCCGCCAGCAGCAGCCCCTGCGCGGTGGCCGGGTCGGAGGGCAGCAGCACTTTCCAGCCCTGGGGCATTACGCCCCAGCCCGCGGCCGTCGAGGCGCGCACCACCAGGGGCGCGGGCGCATTCCATTGTTGATGGCTGATTCCCGCCGCGCGGGCCAGCGCCGAACCGGCGAAACTCTCGAGTTCCGGCCATTCCAGCACCGGACGCAGTCCGGTATAAGCCGCGCCCAGGCCGGCGCCCAGCAAGGCCAGCGGCGCCAGCGGCAGGTCCATGACGCGGGCCGGACCAAATTCATGAATCAGTCCCGACGTGGTCTGCTCGCGGCCGCCTTCGAGCCCCACGCTGGGGCCGAGCAGAAAGACGGAGCGATCGCGCTTCATCTCCGCCTGCAGAGCTGCCCGAATCGCCTCGCGGCCGCTGCGCTTCATTCCGCTTCTCCTTGCTTGGCCTGGGGGACGTGCGCGCCGGTTCGCGCTTCCAGGCGCGAGCTCAGCGGCATGGGCGCGATCCGTGGCGCCGGCTGGTGGCAGCCTTCGCAATACATCGAAGCCGGCTCGGGCGCGGGGCTGCTTTGCGCCAGCGCAAACTCGCGCTCCAGGCTGGCGCTGATTTCCCGCTGCCCGGCCAGCCGCTCTGCTTCCCGCAGCCAGTTTTTTTGCAGCAGCCAGTTTTCCAGCCGCAGCAGGGGATCGCGCCGCCGGCCGTGGGCCAGCAGATTGGCCGGCACATACGCGGCGGCATCTCGCGTGGTATGCCCGCGCAAGCGGCTGAGCTTGGCTTCGATCAAAGTCGGGCCGCCTCCGTGATGGGCGCGTTCCACCGCCTGGCGCACGGCATAGTGGAGTTGAAAACAATCGCTGCCATCCACGATCGTGGCGGGAATGCCGTAGGCGCGGGCGCGCAGCGCCAGGTCGCGCACCGGGGTTTGCCGCCGCAGCGGCGTGGCCTGCGCCCAGAGATTATTTTCCACCAGCAGCACCAGCCCCAGCCGCTGTGCCGCGGCCAGATTCAGGGCTTCGTGAAAGGCGCCGCCGCTTTGTCCGCCATCACCGATCCAGCCCAGGGCCGCGATTTCACGGCCCTGCATGCGCTCTCCCAGGCACAGGCCGTTTAACAGCGGCAGCATTTCCCCCGCATCTCCCAGCGGCGGCAGCACCCGCAAACTCCAGTCGCCGGCGGGAGGGCCGGGATGCAGATAGGAACGGAAAATTTCCCGCGGGCGCAGCCCCCGGGCCAGTGCCGAGGCCTGATTGCGCCGGCGCGGCGCCAGCCAGTCGCGCGGCCCCAGGGCCCGCGCGGGCGCCATGGCGCTGGCTTCCTGTCCACGCAAGGGAAAGACCGGTCCGCTGATCTGGCCTTGCGCTTCCAGCCGTTCCAGATATTCATCCAGGCCGCGGGCCAGCAGCATCCAGTGATAAATCTCAAGCGCGGCGCGGCGATCCAGGCTTTTGGGTTCGCGCAAGGGCGGCGCTTCGCCCGCCTCGCCCCGCCAGCGATAAAGCAGCCGGCCGGCGTCCCAGACTTCTTCGATCTCCATGCGCACGCGTTCCAGGCGCAGATCCTGAAACCATTCGCCCGTGGCCGGGCTGGCCGCCGGGGTTCCGGCCTGGCGTATATTTCTTTTGGCCTCGCGCCGCTTCGCCGCATCCGCCACGGCCGGCGCGGCGGAGTTTTCGGGAGCAGTTTCCGGTGACTGTCCGGCATGCTGACGCCGGCGATGCCGCCGGTCGTGCGGATGACGCAGTATCCTCCCGGCAGGTTTAGTGTCCGCGGCCGCCGGCCCCTCCGGAGGGTTGGTTGAGCTTGCATCGCCCGGCGCGGCCGCTGCGAACGGCACTGCGTCCGGTGCTGGGCTTGAGGCTGCCGCTTCCGCTGGATTCGCGGCCGTCTCCTGCGGCGGATCCTCACTTGCCGGCCGGTTCGGCTCCGGCTGGGGGGAATTCGGATTGTCTGCTGCTTCAGCCATGAATCTTCCAATATTACCGGATGAGATCGTTTATACGCGGAAATTCCTCAACCGCGGCACGAAGCAAAAAAGTGGCCCCGCCACCAGAACGGATGACGGGGATTCAGGTTGCAGTTACGGCCGCGGGTTCAGATTGCCATTCGACTTCGCGCTCAAAAATTAGCCCCACATGCCGGGCCGCCAGCCCGGCGGCGTCTGTAAGCGTGATGGCCGCGCCGGTTTCGCGTTCGAGCGAAGTCACCTCATGCCCGCTCAGGCCGCAGGGAATTATGGCCTGAAATCCGCTCAGATCAGTCGCCAGGTTCAGGGCAAAGCCGTGGCTGGTAATGCCGCGCGAAACATGAACGCCTATCGCGGCAATTTTGCGCGCCGGGCGGGTAATAGTCCAGACTCCGGTCAGGCCGGGAAGCCGCTGCGTGGCCAGCCCCACCTCGGCCAATACGGCAATAAGCGCCAGCTCCAGCCCACGCACGTAATCCACCGGCCCCAGACCGGGAAAACTCCGCCGGGGGTGGGCCAGGGCCGCCAGGCCCCGCGGCCAGCCCCGCAAATCAAAGATGGGATAACCGACCAGTTGCCCGGGACCATGCCAGGTCACATCGCCGCCACGGTTGCATTCGATCACCGGTATGCCGCGCCGCTGCAATTCCGCGGCGCTGGCCACAATGTTTTCCCGGCGCGCATTGCGGCCCAGCGTGATCACCGGCGCATGTTCGAGCAGCAGCAGCGTATCGCCCCGCTCGCCCCGCCGCCGCTGCTCGATGCGCTCGGCCTGCAGCCGCAGGCCGGCCGCATAATCGAGGCGCCCGGCCATGATGGCTTCCATGATGTCTGTCATCTTTCATTTCCATCAGTCAGTGTCCGCATTCTGCCTGGCTTATTTTAGCGAAGGCAGGTCACCAACACTTCATTCTCCCCTGGCGCATGTTCCGCCTGATATAGCAGTCACCCGTCTTTTGCCTGCCCTTGCGGTCTTGACAGGCAATAGAGTACGAGTGTACTCTATTGCCTGTGCGATATTCGCTGCAACACAAAGCGCAGAACCACGAAAATATTCTTTCCGTGGCCGCTCGCTCCTTCCGCGAGCATGGCGGAAACAGCGGCATCGGAACGGTAATGAAGAAGGCAGACCTTACCAAAGGCGGCTTCTACCGGCATTTCCGGAGTAAGGACGACCTCTTCGTCGAAGCGGTGGCGCGCGCACTCGACGAGGCGGGCAGAGTCATGGTGGAGGTTGCAATGTCCGCACCCGAGGGTCAGGGTCTGCGGGCCATCATCGAGCGCTATCTAAGCGCGGGCCATGCGAATTCGCTGGGAACGGGTTGCCCATTCTCCGCCCTCGGCCCGGAATTGGCACGAAAGCCAAGGTCAGTGCGGAAAAGGATTGAAGCCTTGCTCGAAGCCTATCGGGGACGGCTATTGCCATTTATTCCAGGAAAAACGCGGGAAGAAAAGGTAGCCAAGTGCGGGTTGCTGCTTCCTGGCATGGCAGGGATGTTGATGATGGCTCGCGTTGCCTCATCGCCTCAAAGACGTGAGCAGATATTGATGGCGGCGAGGAGCTTCTTTATTAAATGCTTTGTTGAACAGTAGAAAGTCTTGGTTCGGAAGAATTCGGCCGTATTCATGGTTGAGCCATGGAGCCATGCCAAAACAGACCATGGACGAAGCCGATTCGGCAGGCTAGAAAAGCGACGATCGAAGCCAATAAGGAGAAGAACTGATATGACGGGCGATCCGATTTGGATGAAATCCCTGCTGACGGTCCACGTGACGGTTGGTTTCGGCGCCTTTGTGGTTGCTCCCATGGCGCTGATAACAGCCAAGGGTGGCAAACAGCATAAACGCTGGGGAATGGTTTACCTGTGGTGCATGGGCCTGGTGGCGGCGACCGCGCTGCCCATGGCATTATTCCGGCCGGTGCTGTTTCTAGCGCTGGTGGCGGTGCTGTCGTTTTATCTCGCGTTCACCGGTTATCGCGTGCTGAAGCTCAGGCATGTCGCGGGTGGCGGCGCGCGGCTTTTGGATTGGGTCGTGACCGGTGCCTGCTTCATTTCTTCTGTGGCGCTGCTTGTTCTGGCCGTGCTGCGTCCGGCGCTTGTGCAGCATATGGGCATTGTGGCAATTTTGTTCGGCGCGCTGGGCATGCGCGCATCAGGCACGCATCTGCTAAGCTTTGTGCGCAAGCCGGCGGACAAGATGTTCTGGTTATACAGGCACTTCCAGCATTTCATTGGCAGTTACATTGCGGCATGGACGGCGTTTAGCACCGTGACATTGCCGCGGCTCTTTGGTCATGCCATGTGGTTGTGGCTCTGGCCGTCAGCCATTGGTGTCCCCGCCATTCTGCTGACGACGGCATATTACAAGCGTAAATTTGCGGCACGCGGGCGAGTCGAGATCACGGCAGCGGTGTGAGACCGGCAGCATCAAGCCTTGAGTCTGCCGCAAGCCTTCGCCGGGATCGCAGGCCTCCGGCCTGCGCTTCTTCCTGCTTCTCCGCGCGGGCGCCGGGCTTTGCCACCCGCTCCGGGCTCCGCTTCTTCTATTCTTCACTTCTTCGCTTCTTCTCTTCCTTAACTATTGATCGTGAGCCCATACACCGAATTAGCGGCATCAAGCATGGCTTCGTATAGCGTCGGATGGGCATGGATCGTGCCCATCAGCTCATCGGCGGCGACTTCCAGTTGCATGCCCAGCACCGCTTCCGAGATTAACTCTGTCACCAGCGGTCCGATCATGTGCACGCCCAGCACGGTGCCGGTTCCGGCATCGGCCAGTATTTTGATAAAGCCCTCATGCTGGCCCAGAATCGTGGCTTTCGAATTGCCCTGAAATGTAAACTTGCCCGCCTTATAGGCCACGCCCTGCTGGCGCAGCGCCTGCTCGGTCAGTCCCACGCTGGCCACCTGCGGTTCGCAATAGGTGCAGTTGGGGCTTTTCAGGTAATTCAGCGGCGACACCGGCTTGCCGGCAATATGGGCCGCGGCCACCAGGCCTTCGGCGGAGGCCACGTGGGCCAGTTGCGGCGAGGCAAATACGACATCGCCGATGGCATAAACATGCGGCTCGGCCGTGCGCATATAGCCGTCGGTCTTGATGAAGCCGCGCTCGAGCTGGACCCGGCTTTTTTCCAGTCCCAGCCCCGCGGTATTGGGGGCGCGCCCGACCGCAACCAGCACATGATCGGCTTCCAGCGTCTGCGGTTTGCCGTCGGCGGTGGTGAAGCCGATCCGCACTCCGGCGCCGGTCTTTTCCACCTGACTGACCTTGGCGCCGGTATGCACGGTGATTTTTTGTTTTTTGAGGTGCTTTTCCATCTCTTTCGAGATTTCTTCATCCTCAATGGGCAATACCCGGGGCAGCATTTCGAGCACGGTGACTTCCGTCCCGAAGCGCTTGTACATGGAGGCAAATTCGATGCCCACCGCGCCGGCGCCAATGATGATCAGTGCCTTGGGCGGCGCCGGCAGCGAAAGAATTTCAATGTTGCTGAGAATTTTGTCCGATGGCGTCAGTCCGGGCAGCATCCGGGCGCTCGATCCGGTGGCCAGAATCAGGTCACGCGCGCGCAGCTCCCAGGCTTCCCCCTCGGGCGGCTGGATGCGCAATTTTCCCGGCCCCGCCCATTGCGCCGCGCCCCGGATCCATTCGACTTTATTTTTGCGGAATAGAAACTCGATGCCCTTGGCGTGTTTGGCGACGATCTGGTCTTTGCGGGCCTGGAGCTTGCCCCAATCCAGCGCAAATCCCTCCGCTTGAATGCCGAAGTCCAGGGCATGACGGAAAGAGTCCAGCACTTCGGCCGTATGCAGCAGGGCCTTGGTGGGAATGCAGCCGACGTGCAGGCAGGCGCCGCCCAGTTTATTGTCTTTTTCCACCACCGCGACCGAGAGTCCATACTCGGCCGCGCGAATGGCCGCCCAATATCCGCCCGGCCCGCTGCCCACGACTGCCAGGTCGTATTCCCGTTTTTGTTCCGCCATCGGCGATCGGCTCCTTCAGAGATGCGATTGCGCAAATTACTATGGTAGCGCGAGCCGTAAATATTTCAGACCGGCCGGGAAGGATCAATAATTTTCAAATTCCGAAAATAGTCGCGGTAAAAGCCACGGTCGCGCGTCAGAAGAGCGTCGGCCTGCAGAAGGGCATGTGCGCCAATCAGAAAATCGGCAACCACATGGGCTTGACGCACCCCTTCCCGCCGGCGATACTCCCGCCACAATGCACCGGCCAGTTCCGCCGAAGCTTCTTTCAAGGGATCGAAAACAATTCCGATTTCAGCTATGGCCAGGGAAAATTGGCTGGCATGGGGGAAAGCGGCGCGAATTTCAGCCCATGCAATATCACATACAAGAATAGAGCCGGTTTTCCAGGCGTTTTGCAGGGCTTGCTTTGATGCCGGGCCAAAAATTTTGTGGGGTTGAAGAACATCGATCAAAATGGCACTGTCGAGAGCTGTTCGCATGGCAGTTATTTTTTTCGCCGGTATTGCAGTCCCGGCCCCCGCATTTGTTCTATCAATTCATCCGTGCTGGTATCCATGGGCACGCTGCCATAAATTTTATCTATGGGGGTTTTCCCATTGCGCGATTTTCGGATAAACGCGCCCGTGGGACGAAGCTCGAATTCCAATTCCACCCCGGGCTGCAAACCGAGTTCGCGGCGAATGCGCACGGGAATGGTGATCTGGCCTTTGGAAGATACGCATGCCATGGATTTAGAATAAAATTCTTTACCTTAAAAGTAAAGAATTGGGGAATGACCTGCAAGGCGGGTCCAATGTCGAATTATTGCGGGCCACGTTTTTATCGCCGAGGCCGCTTCCCTCTGCGTCCGCCTGAGCAGCGGCGAGGTCCTGTCCTCCGGGGGTTACAATACTCGCAGTAGAACCGCCATGGCCGCCTCGTTGTTTCACCCCGTGATTGCCGGCTGGTTTGAGGAAAAATTCAGCCAGCCGAGTGAAGTCCAGCTTCAGGGCTGGCCGGCGATCGCCAGCGGCCAGGATGTGCTATTGACCGCGCCCACCGGCAGCGGCAAAACCCTGACCGCGTTTCTCATCGCCATTGACCGGCTCTTTCGCCAGGCGCTCACCGGGCATCTGCCCGAGCGCATCGAAGTGGTCTATATATCGCCGCTCAAGGCGCTGGCCAACGACATCCAGAAAAACCTGGAACAGCCGCTGGCCGAAATCTATCAGCAGGCTTTCGCGGCCGGCCATCTGCTGGCGGAAATCCGCGCCGTGGTGCGCAGCGGCGATACCCGGCCGGCGGAGCGCCAGGCCCACCTGCGCCATCCTCCGCAGATCCTGGTCACCACCCCGGAATCGTTCTATCTGGCTCTGACTTCACCCCGTTTCCTGCGCTGTCTGGGCGGAGTGGAAACCGTGATTGTGGATGAAATTCATGCCCTCGCGCCGAATAAACGCGGAGCGCATCTGGCGCTCAGCCTGGAGCGGCTGGACCATGAAGTCCGGCGCCAGGGCCATCCCCGCCCGCAGCGCATCGGGCTTTCCGCCACGGTGCAGCCCCTGGAGCTGATGGCCCGTTTTTTATCCGGCGCCACGGCCCAGATCACGGCATCGCCCCACACTGCCCCGCGCTCCACGCAGAGAACCTGCCAGATCGTCGCGATTCCGCCGGGCCGTCAGTTGGACCTGGCGATCGAGAAACCGCCGGGTGAGCTGGGCGCCATCGCCACCAATGAACAGTGGGAAGAACGCTACGACCGGCTGGCCGAGCTCGCGCGCGAGCATCGCGCCACGCTGGTTTTCGTTTCCACCCGGCGGTTGGCCGAGCGGGTCGCACACCGGCTGCGCGAGCGGCTGGGGGAAGGCAACGTCGCCGCGCATCATGGCAGTCTGTCGCGCCAGATTCGCCTCGCTGCCGAAACCCGTTTTCGCGCCGGGCAACTGCCGGTCATGGTGGCCACCGCTTCGCTCGAACTGGGGTTGGATATTGGCCATGTGGATCTGGTCTGCCAACTGGGGTCGCCGCGCAATCTCGGCGCCGCCTGGCAGCGCATCGGCCGCTCCGGACACTCGGTGCCGGGAAAATCCATGGCCGGCCGCAGCCTGACGCCCAAGGGCAGATTCCTGGTCACCACGCGCGATGACCTGGTCGAATGTGCGGCCCTCATCGCCAGCCTGCGCGCGGGCGAACTCGAAACCCTATGGATTCCTCCCTGGCCGCGCGACATTCTGGCCCAGCAAATGGTTGCCACCGTCGCCGGCGCGGCAGGCGGAAGTTCGCAATTGCCAGCCGTGGCCGGCTCCGTGGCCGCCTGGGAGGAAGACGAGTTATGGGAACTGGTCCGTCGCGCCCAGCCATACGCCGATCTTCCGCGCCGGGAATTTGACCGCGTGCTGGAAATCCTGTGCGAGGGCATTGCCACGCGGCGAGGCCGCCGGGGAGCGCTGTTGCATCGCGACGGCCGGCACCGCAAGCTGCGGCCGCGCCGGGGAGCCCGGCTGGCTGCCGTGACCGGCGGCGGCGCCATTCCGGACGCGTCATTATTTACCGTCATCGCCCAACCCGAAGGCGCGGTTGTCGGCACCCTCGATGAAGATTTTGCGGTTGAAAGCAGCGCCGGCGATATCTTTCTATTGGGCACCACCTCCTGGCGGGTCAAGAGCCTGGAAACCGGCAAGGTGCTGGTTGAAGACGCGGCCGGCGCCGCGCCCACCATCCCTTTCTGGCTGGGCGAAGCTCCGGGCCGCAGCCCGGAGCTTTCCAGCGGAGTGGCGCAATTCCGCCGCCGGACGCTGGAACGGCTGGACCGCGACGGCGCCTCGGCAGCCCTCCAATGGCTGGAACAAGACTGCGGGCTGGAGCCGAACGGCGCCGGCCAACTGTTGCAATATCTGAGCGAGGGCCGCCGCGCCCTGGGCGTATTGCCCGATGCCCGGCACTTTGTGGCCGAACGTTTTTTCGATCCCAGCGGCGGCATGCAGCTGGTGATTCATGCTCCGCTCGGCAGCCGCATCAACAAAGCCTGGGGCATGGCGCTGCGCAAGCGCTTCTGCCGCGGCTTCGATTTTGAATTGCAGGCGGCGGCGGGCGAAAACGGCCTGGTTCTTTCGCTCTCTGAACAGCACAGCTTTCCCCTGGAGACGATTTTCACTCTCTTGCCGGCGCGCCAGGCGCGCGAAATTTTAACCCAGGCCATTCTGCAGTCGCCGCTGTTTCCCACCCGCTGGCGCTGGAACCTGGGCCGCGGTCTGGCGCTGGCGCGCTGGTCGGGCGGGCATAAAATTCCGCCGCAGCTCTTGCGCATGCGCGCGGAAGATTTGCTGGCCGCCGTCTTTCCCGCCGCCGTGGGATGTCAGGACAACCACGACGGCGATCTCGAGGTGCCCGACCATCCCTATATCGCAGAAACCCTGCGCGACTGTCTGGAAGAGGCGCTCGACGCCAGCCGCCTGGAACAAACGCTGGGGGCCATGGAGCGGGGCGAAATCCGGCTGACCGCCATAGACACGCCCGCGCCCTCGGTCTTTGCCCATGAGCTGTTGAACCTGGCGCCTTATGGCTTTCTTGACGACGCGCCGCTGGAAGAGCGCCGGGCTCGCGCCGTCAGCCTGCGGCAAACCCTGCCGCCGGAGCTGGGCGCGGGCATGCTGGATGCGGCCGCCATCGCCGCCGTGCAGCAGGAGGCCTGGCCCGAGCTGGCCGATGCCGAGGAATTCCATGACCTGCTGCTCTCGCTGATCTGGCTGCCGGACGAAACGGCGGCCGTCTGGCAGGACTGGATTGAACAATTAAGCGCGCAAGGCCGCGTGCTTTCGGGCATCATGACCGCACCGGATGGCAGAGAACACAAAGGCTGGCTGGCCTGGGAACGTCAGGCCGCCGCGCGAGCACTGGGCATTCAAGCCGCGCCGGCCGATGTGCAAACCTCCGGCACAAGCGCAGAAGCCGGAATGGATTTGGAAATCGCATGGGCGGATCTGCTGCGCGGCTGGGCGGAGATCACCGGTCCATTCACCGTGGCCGAGATGGCGGCGCGATTGGGCGCCCCGGCGGGCGCGATCGAATCCGCCAGCCTGCGCCTTGAAAACGACGGCGTGCTGCTGCGGGGTTTTTTCCGCGCCCGCCTCAACCCGGCCGGCCCGGAGCTGGAATTCTGCGAGCGCCGGCTCCTGGCGCGCATACATCGCCGCACTCTGCATCGCCTGCGGGCCGAAATTGAGCCGGTCACTCCCGCCGTGCTGCTGCGATTTTTATTCCGCTGGCAGCATGTCGCGCCGGGCACGCGCCTGCACGGCCTACAGGGGCTGGTCCAGGTGCTGGCGCAGTTGCAGGGCTTCGAGGCGGCCGCCGCGGCCTGGGAGAGCGACATTCTGCCCGCCCGTCTGGCTGATTACGACCCTGCCTGGCTCGATCAGCTTTGCCTCGGAGGAGAAATCGCCTGGGCGCGGCTTTCGCCGCCCACGGGAGGCGTGCGCGAAACTCACGCCCGCAAACGGGTACTGCCCACCCGCATTTCGCCGGTGACGTTTTTTGCCCGCGCCCAGGCGGCGAGCGTGCTGGCCCGCGCGGGCTGGCCCTATGACGGCATCGCGCTTTCCGCCGCCGCCCGCCGCGTGCTGGCGGTTTTGGAAAGCCGCGGCGCCTGCTTTTTCGCCGACCTGGCCGCCCGGCTCGGGGTTGCGCCCGATGCCGGCGCGGAGACGGACGCGGCATCGGCGGATGGCCCGCTCATGAAAAGCGAACTGGAGCAGGCCTTATGGGAATTAAGCGCCGCCGGGCTGGTGACGGCCGACGGCTTCGACAACCTGCGCGCCTTATTCGATGCCCGGCGCCGCGGCGGCGTGGGGCGAGCCAAAGGGGCGCGCCCGCGCCATAGCTCGGGGCGCTGGTCGCGCCTCGCCGATCTGGCGCCGGAACTGGCTGCGGCCAAATCCGCGCTTCCCGAGGACGCTCCTGCCCGCGCCGCCCAGGCGCAAAAGAATGCCGAAATGCAGGCCCGGCAGCTACTGGCCCGCTATGGCGTGATTTTCAAAACCCTGCTCGAGCGCGAAAGCGCGGCGTTTGCGGCTTTGAGCTGGCGCGACCTGCTGCTGGCCTGCCGGCGGCTGGAAGCGCGCGGAGAAATCCGCGGCGGGCGTTTTGTCTCGGGCTTTACCGGCGAGCAGTTCGCGCTGCCGGAAGCGGTGGAAGCGCTGCGCGCCGTGCGCAAGCTGCCGCCGCTGTCGTCCCCCTTGCGCCTGGGCGCGCATGATCCCTTAAACCTGGCCGGCATTCTGACGCCGGAAGAAAAAATCCCTGCCCAGCCGGGACAATATTTTGAGTATTTGCAGCCGTAAACCGTGACCTTTGATCCTTATTCATCTCGCGGTCGAGACTCTGCCGCTTCATTCTCCTTTCCATTGCCGGACTTCTGTTATCCGCTTCCTGTTGCCCGGTTCCGGTTTTGCAGTATGCTAATGGATTCTTCAGGGAAATAGCCTTATGCGACATATCCGCCCCGCGGTTTCCGGTTTGATTGCGCTTTTTTCACTTGCAATGATGCTGCCAGCCCTGCCGGTAAAACCGAAACCGAAGCCCAGGCCAAAGTCGGCGGTGAAGCAGAAGAAACCCAGACAGCGGGCCGTCAAGACCCAGGGCACGGTGACGATCGGCGGCAAGAAAATTTCTTATACCGCGACGGCCGGAACCATTCTGCTCTACGGCGCCAGCCACAAGCCCACGGCGAGCATGTTCTATATCGCCTATACCAAAAATGGCGTCCCGGCCGGCCAGCGGCCCATCACCTTCGCCTACAACGGAGGCCCGGGCGCGGCCTCGGCGCTGGTGGATATCGGAGGCTTCGGACCGCGGCGGATCGAGTGGCCGAAACCAGGGCAGATCCGGCCGGAATTGCCGCCTTACACTCTGGTCAACAATGCCGATAGCATTCTGGCCAGCACCGACCTGGTTTTTGTGGACGCGATCGGCACCGGATACAGCCGCATTTTGAAATCCGGCACGCCCAAGATGTTCTACGGCATTACCGCCGACGGCCAGGCCTTTACGCAGTTTATCCAGCGCTACATCACGCAAAACGGACGCTGGAACTCGCCCAAATTTCTGCTCGGCGAAAGCTACGGCACCACGCGCTCGGCGGTATTGGCCAATGATCTGGTCAACAAAGGCGTCTATCTGAACGGCGTGATCCTGTGTTCGACCGTGCTGCAATTTCCCACCCTGGACTTCAATCCCGGCAACGATCTGGGCTATGACCTCTATCTGCCGTCGTACGCCGCAGCGGCCTGGTATCATCACCGGCTCCAGCCTGAACCGGCAACCGTACAAGACGCCATCCAGCCCGCCGAGGCCTATGCCGCCGGACCTTACTGGCAGGCGCTCTATGCCGGCAACCGCCTGTCGGCGGCGAAAAAACAGGCCGTGGCGCAGCGGCTGTCGCAGTTGACGGGGGTGCCCGCGCAACTCTGGCGGCAGGCGGATCTGCGCATTTCGCTGCCGGTCTTCATGCGCCGGCTGATGGGCGCGAGCGGCCCGATGACCGGCCGCTACGACGACCGCTTTCTCACCCCCGAGTTGCAGCCTTTGATGCCGTTTCCCGGCGGCAGCGCTGCGGGCGCGTCAAGCACGGCCATCATGGGCGCTCTGACGGCCACCTTCGACAATTACATGACGCGCGTGCTGCATTACTCCAGCCCGCGCATTTACACCCAGCTTTCCTTCAAGGTCAACGGCCAGTGGAACATGTCGTACCGCTCGCCGCTTGAAGGAGATTCGCATTACGTCAATGTGGCGCCGGCGCTGGCGCGGGCCATGAACAACGATCCCGGGATGCGGCTGATGATGAATAACGGCTACTACGACATGGCGACGCCCTTTTTCGCGACCCAGTTCACGATTGCCCACATGGGGTTATCCGCCCAGCGCACGAGAGCGGTGCAATGGTTCTATTACCCGGTGGGCCACATGCTCTATGTCAACCCCAGGGCACTGCCGGCTCTGGCGCGTAACATTGACGCCTTCATTGCCGGTTCCTA
>JAKAZV010000016.1 GCA_021826505.1 Acidobacteriota bacterium
AAACGCGGCAGAGGCACCATGGTGTCGCCATGGCCGCCAAGCACGAAGGCGTTGATGTTTTCGACTGAAACCCCAAGCTCAAGCGCGATGAACGAGGCAAAGCGGGCCGAATCGAGCACTCCGGCCATGCCGATCACGCGGTTGCGGGAAAACCCGCTCAACCGGTATGCGGCCTGGGCCATGGCGTCGAGCGGGTTGGTGACCAGAATCAGAATGCAGTCGGGCGAGAGCGCCACCACTTTTTCGATGGTGGCCTGCATGACTTCATAGTTTTTGCGCAGCAAATCGTCGCGCGTCATGCCCGGCTTGCGGGGAAAGCCGGCGGTGACGATGACGATATCGGAGCCGGCCGTCGCGGCATAGTCGTTGGCGCCGGTGACGCGAGCGTCTTTTTTGATGACCGGCGTGGCCTCGTATAAATCCAGCGCCTTACCCTGGGGAATGCCTTCCATGATGTCCACCAGCACCACATCAGCCAGTTCGCGGGAGACAATCCAGTGGGCGGTGGTGGCGCCGACATTGCCGGCGCCGACTACGGTGATTTTGGGGCGCATCTTGATGGTCTCCTTGCCCGGCGCGCGGCCGGTGGGTTATTGCTGTAAATTTTCGATGATGGCGTTGGCGAATTCGCTGGTTTTCAGCTTGGTTGCGCCGGGCAGCAGGCGTTCGAGATCGTAGGTGACGCGCTTTTGCTGGATGGTGCGGGCGAGGCCGTTTTCGATCAGACTGGCGGCTTCGCTCCAGCCCAGCGCCTGGAACATCATCACCCCGCTCAGGAGCACCGATCCGGGATTGATCACGTCCTGGTCGGCGTACTTGGGCGCGGTGCCATGGGTGGCCTCGAAAAAGGCGTATTCGTCGCTCAGATTCGCTCCCGGCGCCATGCCCAGGCCGCCTACCTGGGCGGCGCAGGCGTCGGAAAGATAGTCGCCGTTCAGGTTGGGCGTGCAGACCACCTGGTACTCGCGCGCCCGGGTAAGCACCTGCTGGAACATGGAATCGGCGATGCGATCATTGACCAGGATTTTTCCAGCCGGCAGCTTGCCATTGTAGGGCGGCTTATAGAGTTCATCTTCGGTGATGCAGCGGTCGCCAAACTCCTGCTTTGCCACTTGATAGCCCCAGTCGCGGAAGGCGCCTTCAGTGAACTTCTGAATATTGCCCTTATGCACCAGCGTGACCACGGTTTTTCCGTGCTCAATGGCGTAGCGAATGCCCTTGCGCACCAGGCGCTGCGAGCCGAAAACCGACATGGGCTTGATGCCCACGCCGGAGTCGGAGCGCACGGTTTTGCCCAATTCGTTTTTGAGAAAGCCGATCAGCTTGGCCGCCTCGGGAGTGCCCTGCTGGAACTCGATGCCGGCGTAAACGTCCTCGGTATTTTCGCGGAAGATGATCAAATCCATGTTCTCCGGCTTCGTAACCGGCGAGGGCACGCCCGAATAGTATTTGACCGGACGCACACAGGCATAGAGATCAAGAATCTGGCGCAGGGCCACGTTCAGGCTGCGAATGCCGCCGCCGACGGGGGTGGTCAGCGGACCCTTGATGGCAACACGGAAGGCCTTGACCGCGGCCACCGTGTCATCAGGCAGCCATTGGGAGAATTTCTGGAAAGCTTTTTCGCCGGCAAAGATTTCGAACCACTCTACCTGGCGCTTACCGCCGTAGGCGCAGTGGACGGCGGCGTCAAAGACGCGGCGGCTGGCCTTCCAGATATCGCGGCCCGTGCCGTCGCCCTCGATAAAGGGGATGATGGGCCGGTCGGGGACCTGAAAGGTTCCGTTTTTTATCGTGATGGCCTGGCCCGAGGCAGGCACTGAGAGTCCGTTGTAGGTATTGGGCAAAGCAGAGATTCCGTTTCAGAAGTGGAATGAATGTACAAAATATAAAATTAACATTCAGGCCAGCGTCAGGGCAAATAATTCGAAACGACTGAATGTAAAATTCAGCGGCTGCTTCGCTGCTCCAGATGGCTCAGCCGTTGGCGATCAATAAAGGCAGTGTGATTTTAATCAAGCCATACAACGGTTTATTTGTCTTCGGCTGTCACGCAGCCGGTTAAAAGAGCCGTCAACTCATGCCGGAAGCAGGCTGGAAAAGCCGCACCACGCCTAAACCCAGCAAAATACCGCCGACAATATAATTCAATGATGGATCATGTCCGGAACCGAAGAGGCCCCATAAAATGAATCCGCAACCCGCCGCCATGAACAAATAAGCCCGGAGAGGCAGCGGCTTGCCGGCGGCCGGAGGCGAGGTGGAATTAGGCTCCGTCATCTATATGATTATAGCAGCCGATTTCATGACGTACGGAAGCAATGGATCACCATGAAGACCCCAAAGCACGCATTCAGCACATTGGCCATTCATGCCGGGCAACCGGCCGATGCCACGACAGGGGCGGTCAATTTTCCGCTGTATCTTTCCTCCACCTATGCCCAGAGCGGGTTGGGCGAGCACAAGGGCTATACCTATTCGCGCGTCGCCAACCCCACCCGGCATGCCCTCGAAAGCTGCCTGACCGAGCTCGAAGGCGGCGTGGCGGCGCATGCTTTTGCTTCCGGCATGGCGGCGATTCAGGCGGTGCTGCTTCGGCTCAAAGCCGGCGACCATATCGTCTGCGCCCGCAACGTTTATGGCGGCACAGCGCGACTGCTGGAGGGCGTGATGAGCCGCTTCGGCCTTACCCACACCTATGCCGACACCACGGATGTGCGCGCCATTGAGCGTGTCTGGCAACCCAACACCCGCTATCTTTGGGTGGAAACGCCCAGCAATCCCTGCCTGGAAATCACCGATATAAAAGCCATGGCCGCACTGGCGCATGCTCGCGGCGCGCTACTGGTGGCCGACAATACGTTTATGACCCCGTATGGCCAGCGGCCGCTCGAATGGGGCGCGGATCTGGTGGTTCACTCGACCACCAAATATCTCAATGGCCACAGTGACGGACTGGGCGGCGCGGTCATTGCGGTAAACTCCGAACTGGGAGATGAAATCGGCGCGGTGCTGAAATCCGCGGGTGGCATTCTCAGCCCGTTTGAATGCTTTCTGGTCCAGCGCGGCATCAAGACCCTGGCCGTGCGCATGGAACAACATTCGGCGAATGCGCTCGAACTGGCACAATGGCTGGCCACCCATCCGCGAGTGAAAAGGGTTTATTACCCCGGGCTGGCCAGCCATCCCCGGCGAAAGCTGGCTCAGCGCCAGATGCGCATTTTTGGCGGCATGCTGGCGATTGAAACCGAATCGCCGCGGCATGCGCGCGCGATGGTGAAACGGCTGCGGCTGTGCACCTTCGGCGAAAGTCTGGGCGGGGTTGAGACTCTGGTTTCTCACCCTGCCACAATGAGCCACTTTGGCTTGAGTCAGCCAAGAAAGCAGGAAGCCGGGGTTACGGATAGTTTGCTGCGCATTTCAGTTGGCCTGGAAGATGCCGCCGATATAAAGGCTGATTTGGAACAGGCCTTGAGGTGAGTTAAAAAGCAGTGACCCAACGAACGACGGTGTACCCGCTTTTACATTCAGTCGAGACAATTCCGACCTCGCTAATATCCTGACAAAAAAATGTACACATAAGCACACAAATTTATTCACGCGCACAGGGAACTTTTTTGCCACTAGCCGAATCCAAAGTACAAGGTTGGTTCTATGTTTCCCATGCCCCGGACAGGGATCAAGCGATGGATGTTTTTGTTAGCCGGCCTGTGCTTATGCCAGGTTTCAGCCCATGCCTCGCTTGGGGGCGCGGCCGCTTCGGTGCGTCTGGATCAGCAGCAATTGCATGGGCGGCTGGTAATGCAAACCGTTCAAGGGATTCAGATTGCCCGATTGACAACCCCTGCGGGAATTGAGATCAGGGAATACATCGCCGCCGGCAAGGTCTTTGGGCTGGCCTGGCGCGGCCCCTGGCTGCCCAACCTGCGTCAGCTTTTAGGTCCGTATTTTTCCCTCTGGCAGGCGCAGGCCAAAAAATTGCCGCCCCGGCGCGGGCCATTTCTCATCGAAACCCATGGCCTGACCATTTCCATTGCCGGCCGGCCGCGGTCATTTACCGGTATGGCCTATCTGCGATCGGATTTTCCCCGTAGTTTTCAGGCCCGGCAGCTCGGGTTCCACTCCCCGGCTGGAATGGCGCGATAAGTCATGTTTTCATCCAGATTCAAGCCCAAATATGGGCCATGGTTCGGACTCAGTCTTTTGCTCTGCACAGGGCTGTTCTCGCTGGGCTGCGGCCATAGCGGCGGCACATCCAATTTATTGCCTCCGACAGTCAACAATACCCTGCCCATTACAGTCAACGCCGGACCGGCCGGCAACTATGCCGATGGCGCCTTCACCTCAGTGAAGATTTGCCTGCCCAATAGCACTACCTGCCAGACCATCAACGGCATTCTCGTTGATACGGGCTCGGTCGGGCTTCGGCTTCTGGCCTCGGCGGTGACGGTCAATCTGGCTGATCAAACCAGCGGTACGTCCACGGTTGGCGAATGTCTGCCATTCTCGGGCTTTTATACCTGGGGCCCAGTGGCCAATGCGGATGTGAAGCTGGCCGGTGAAACCGCGTCCAATATTCCCATCCAGTTAATTAATGCCTCGGGTTTTGCCGCCGCGCCCAGCGCCTGCACCAGTCAGGGGCTGAGCGCCGTCAACACCGTGAACGATCTCGGCGCCAACGGCATTCTGGGAGTGGGCATTTACAATCACGACTGCGGCGCGGGCTGCACGGCCACCACCAATAATCCCAATCTGTATTATTCCTGCACAAGTTCAAGCTGCACCGCCATGAATCAGCCGCTTACGAATCAGGTGCAGAACCCGGTTTCGCTCTTCGCCCATGATAATAACGGTGTGATCATTTCCCTGCCATCCATCAGCGCCAGCGGCGCGCCAACGGTCAACGGGTCGTTAATCTTCGGCATTGGCACCCAGGCCGATAACGGACTAGGCTCGGCCACAATTTTTGCCACCGATACTTCGGGCAACATCAGCGCCAGTTATCAGGGCACAAAATATTCCAACAGCTACATTGACAGCGGCTCGAATGGTTATTTCTTTCTTGACTCATCCACCACGAGCCTGCCCGCCTGCTCCCTCAACACAGGCTTTTACTGCCCCACCAATCCAACCACGTTTTCTGTAACCCTCACCGGATCGAATACTTCCAGCGGCAATTTAAGTTTCAGCATTGGCAATGCCGATGCTTTGTTTGGCTCAAGCGACACCGCTTATGATGACCTGGGCGGCCCCAACCCCAATAGCTTCGACTTCGGGCTGGCTTTTTTCTTCGGCCGCAAGGTCTATACCGCAATTAACGGCGCCTCCACGCCCGGAGGAACTGGCCCTTACTGGGCATATTGAAGAAATATTAAATAAAGAAATGAGAGCATTAAGCGCAATAGACATCATTTAATTTTTGACCTGCGTAATAGCTGAAAGGTTCAATTCCCTTCCCTCCACTTCTAGACATTTCTGGATCCAACATCAGGGAATGTATCCCATATCGGGAATTTGCAAGAAGTGTAGGGGAAAAGCAATGAGCAGCGTTCAAGACATTCTCATGCGCCTGAACCGCGGCGGCGCCAGCCGGCGGACATTCATGCGTTCGATTGGTCTTTCAAGTGTTGAATTCGCCGGGATAGCGGCGCTGGCAGGCTGCGGCGGCGGTGGGACGGCGGGGCTGGCCAGCATAGCGCCGGTGAATGCGGTGGCATCGAGCGGAACCATTACCGATGCCGACATTTTAAATTTCGCCCTTGAATCTGGAATATCTTGAGGCCGAATTCTACACCATGGCCACGACCGGCAAAAACCTGGCCCAGAGCGGGTTTGCTTTAAACGGGACCGGCGCCAGCGGCGACACCACGGGCGGCAATGAAGTCATGTTTATTGACGCTGAACATCAGAATATCGCGGTCAATATCGCCAGCGACGAGCAACAGCATGTACTGCTGCTGCGCCAGGCGCTGGGCTCGGCGGCGGTGGCCAAACCGGCGATCAATCTCACTGCCCTGGGCCTCGGATTCGGCAGCCAGCAGGAATTTTTGACATTGGCGCGGGCTTTCGAGGATACGGGCGTGACCGCATACGCGGGCGCAGCGCCGCTGATTTCGAGCAAACAGTATCTGGCAGTGGCGGCACGGATTCTGGCCACCGAGGCGGAACACTCGGGCAATATCCGGCTGCAAGCGGTGCAACTGGAAGTGGATGGGGGCAAAATCGGCGCCCTGGATTCGCTCGATATTCCCCCCACCGATGGTGTGTATTTTTCCGTAACCTATCAGGGCGGACTGGTCGAAACCCGCACGCCGCAACAAGTGCTGGCGATTGTCTATCACGGCACGGGACTTAAAGCCGGAAGATTTTTCCCGAATGGAGTGAATGGGAATATCGCTTCTTCGTGAGTTGTTGGTTCATAGCGGATGATGGTCAGGATCAAGACTGTGGAACATAGATCGTGGAGATTACAACGAGTGGTATGCTGCTAGCGGAGAGCTGGCAGCATGGCGGAAATCGCAACTTCATTTTTAACCCCCGCCCGTTATAACCGGCTGCTGCTGTTGGTCGCCGGTTTGGGCGGGTTGCTTTATGGCGTGGACGTCGGCATCATCGGCGGGGCGCTGCCCTATCTGGAAGCCACCAGCGGTCTGAACGCTGGGCAGATTTCGCTGGTAGTAGCGGCAGTGCTGCTGGGCACGGTGTTTTCAACCCTGTTTGCCGGGCTGCTGGCCGATGCGATGGGCCGGCAGAAGCTGATGGTGGCGAGCGGGGCGCTGTTCGTCATCAGCATCCCCATCATTGCGCTCTCGCATGGGTATGGATCTCTGATTCTGGGACGGCTGTGCCAGGGCATCAGCGCCGGCATTATCGGTGTGGTGGTGCCGCTGTATCTGGCCGAATGCCTGCCGCCGGAACAAAGAGGACGCGGAACCGCCTTATTTCAATGGCTGCTGACGCTGGGCATTGTTGTTGCCGCTCTGGTGGGCATGTATTTCAGCCTGAGAGTGGAGGCGGTGGCGCGGCTGCACAATCCGCAGTTGCTCTTCGCCTTTAAAGACGCAGCCTGGCGAGGCATTTTCTGGGTTTCATTGCCGCCTGGAGTGTTTTTTATGCTCGGCGGGCTACTGGTGGCGGAATCGCCACGCTGGCTGGTTCGGCGAAAACGGACCGAAGCGGCGCGGCAGGCGCTGGCGCGCTCACGGCAGGCACATGCGGTCGAGTCAGAACTGGCCGAGATTGCGCGCATTGCCGCGGCTGAGGCGAATGTGACCCGCGACGCCCGCGAGCCCCTGTGGAGGCGGCGCTATGTGCTGCCCTTTCTGCTGGCCTGCGCCATACTGGCCGCCAATCAGGCGACCGGCATTAACTCGATCATTTTTTATAACGCCTCGATACTGATCGAGAGCGGACTAAGCGATGTGCAGGCCCACTGGGGTTATATCCTTTTTACCCTGGTCAATGCTCTGCTGACCGTAGTGGGCGTTTTACTGGTGGATCGCAAGGGACGCAAGTTTCTGCTGACCGTGGGCACGGCAGGGATTGTGGCATCTCTTTCGCTGGCAGGCATTTTGTTCTGGCGCCAGGAACGACAACGAGTGGATGTGCCGGCAGTGGCGCAGGCACTGATCCAAAGCCGGAAACCAGGGCCGCAGCAAGCCGGTCCGCAATTACGATTTACGCCGCAACTCTCGCGGCAATGGCTGCAACAGGCGGGCGCGGGCATTCGGGCGGCGCGGCCCACGGCGCTGAGCCTGATTTATTCCTATGGAAATTTTCGCTGCGCCGCGCCGGTAGTGCGCTCGAATCATCCCGCCACGCTGAAATTGAACCGCTCGGGCTGTCTGCCGGCCAATCGCGTGATCGCGTTTTTTAACGGCCAGATGGGCAACCTGGCCCAGGCTCGGAAGGCGCCTTTACGCATACGGCATGCACTGTTGACGCCGCTGCCGGGGCGCAAACATGGCTGGATCATGGCGCTTTGCCTGTTTTGTTTTGTGGGCTTTTTTGCCATGGGGCCGGGCATTTGCGTCTGGCTGGCGCTGTCGGAGCTGATGCCGACGCGGATTCGCTCGAACGGAATGAGCATCGCGCTGCTGTTGAATGAAGCCGTGGGCACGTTTATTTCCGCTATTTTTCTACCCGCGGTAGGGCGCTATGGCTACGCGCCGATGTTTTTTATCTTTGCCGGCTGCACGGTGGGCTATTTTCTCATCGTGGTGCTTTTATTGCCCGAAACCAAGGGCAAAACGCTGGAAGAGATTGAAGGAATCTTTGCCGGGAAAAGCCATGAAAAAATGGAGGTTCGGCCGGGATAAATGCGGCACAGCCGCTTTTGGTTTAGGCAAGACAATTCGAAGATTCCCATGAAGATCCTGATTAAAAATACGGTTGCCTCGGCCGCCAACGCTACAGGAATGCCGGGACAAGTCCCGGTACGATAAAATTCACAGGCTCGAAAACACCACAAAAAGGAAAACCATGCCCCACCCCACACGGCGGGAAATGTTGCAGGCAGCGCTGGCCGCGACCGGCGGCGCGCTATGGCCCGGCGCCGTCACCGAACAGGCGGCGGCACAAACCACGGCCATGGCCCAGGACGCCGCGAGCCAGCCGGATTACGGCATTGAAGATGCTACGCACAAACTCTGGCCGGCGCCGCCGGTCCTATTGCCACATGGCGACAGCACCATTGCCTGGGAGCCCTATGCCCCCAATATCGTGCGCATCACACTGAGCCTCGACCGTGATCAGGCCCTGGCTGCCCCAGGTTATGGCCTGATCGCGCGGCCCAACCCCTCAGGCTGGCGGCTGCGCCGCGGCCATGGCCGGGTAGTTTATGCATCGGAGCGGTTGCGGGTGACGCTTCCCGCCCCACATCCGGTAAAACCACTCCGGACGCAGATCGACATCGCCAAATTCTTTAACGGTTCGACGCCGGGCGCGGTGATTGATTTTCATAACCGCCGGGGCCAGCGCCTGCTGCGGCTGGAGGGGTGGAGCATGTCGGCGCCCAACTATAAGGACGGAAACGCTGGATTACAACATGATCTGCGGCCCGGTGACTTGCCGTTTTTCGAGGTTGGCGCCACGTTTGCCTCGCCGGCGGATGAACACTATTACGGGCTGGGACAGAATCAGGAAGGCTTTCTTGACCATCGCGGCCATGCCGTGCGCTGCTGGCATGACTATGACGCGGTGGCCGCGCCCAGCGTGGGCATTCCATTTCTGGTCACCAACCGCGGCTATGGGCTGCTGTGGGACAATCCCTCGCAAACTACCATCGCGCCCGGCTTCAATGAACAGACGCGCTGGACCTCGCAGGTGGGCAACCGGGTTTCGTTTTTTATCATTGCCGGCGACAGCTACGATGAAATCTATCAGGGCTATCGTCTGCTGACCGGTCCGACGCCGATGCTGCCCAAGGCGGCATATGGCTATATCCAGTGCAAACAACGCTACCGCACGCAACAAGAGGTGCTGGAAGTGGCGCGCGGTTATCGCCGCCGCAATTTACCCTGCGATGTGATGGTCGTGGACTGGTTTTATTACACCCGGATGGGGCAGATGGATTTCAAGCCCGAGGATTGGCCTGACCCGGCAGCGATGAACCGCGAACTGCATGCCATGGGCTTTCAAAGCATGATCAGCGTATGGCCGCGATTTGTGCCCGGATCGCGCTACTACGACACCATCCTGCGCAATGGCTGGTTTGAGCATCTGGCCGACGGCCAGCCCACGAACGGCCTGCCCTATGACCGCGCCGGCAGCGATATTGATACCACCAACCCGGCGGCGGGGCGCTGGTACTGGGAGATCATCCGCAAGGACATTTTAAGCAAGGGTTTTGACGCATTATGGGCGGATGAAACCGAGCCCGATCTGCCACCCAACGGCAGCTATTTTCATATCGGACCGGGCACGCGCTATTTCAACGTATATCCCCTGCTGCATACCGAAGCGCTCTATGACGGCTACCGGCGGGATCTGCCGCAAAAACGGGCGATGATTCTGGCCCGCGACGGTTACCTGGGCGCGCAGCGCAACGGAACCTTTTTCTGGTCCTCGGATATCTATCCCACCTGGGATACGCTTGAGCGGCAGATCCCGACGGGACTGAACTATGTGGCGTCGGGATTGGCGCATTGGACCCAGGACATCGGCGGCTGGCAGTATCTGCCGGCACATCACCATCCGAAACATCCGCCCTTACTGGATCCCTCCGATTGCCGCGAAAACGTCGGCGGTTATGACGATTATCCCGAGCTCTATACGCGCTGGTTTCAGTATGGGGCGTTTCTACCGATATTTCGCGCCCATGGCAGCCGCAGGTATAACGAGGTCTGGTCATACGGTAAGCAGGCGGAGCCGATATTAGAGAAATATCTGTGCTTGCGCTATGAACTGCTGCCCTATATCTATTCTCTGGCCTGGCGCACCCACCAAACCGGAGCGCCTTATATGCGTCCCTTGTATATGGATTTTCCGCACGACCGGCGGACGGCGAAAATCAGGGATGAATATATGTTCGGGCCGGCGTTTCTGGTGGCGCCGGTGTATCGGCAGGGCCATACTTCGCGCACGGTCTATTTACCGGCCGGCAGCGACTGGTATGACTACTGGACGGGCGAACGGCTGCCGGGCGGACGTATGATTCAAGCCGCCGCGCCGATTGAGCGGCTGCCGCTCTATGTGCGGGCCGGTTCGATTGTGCCGGTGGGGGAAGCGATTCTGAGCACGCAACAAAAGCAGCCCCTCGCCCGCATTGACGTCTACCCTGGCGCCGACGCCAGCTTTGACCTTTATGACGATGATGGCGTCAGCTATGGCTATGAAAATGGCGCGTATCAGCTGACTGAACTGCGCTGGCGGGAGGCCGACCGGAAGCTGACACATGGCGGAAACAAGGCCGATGCGGCGGCGGGTAGCTGGCGGGTGCGGGTGGTGGGATGAAACGAAGAAGTGGAGAAGTGAAGAAGTGGAGAAGTGGAGAAGCGAAGAAGATGCGCGCGGCACAGTCCCCGCAACCCGGGACTGGGGTCCCGGATTGCGGCAAATAAAGGTGAGTACCCACGCTTAGACTTAATTATCTGTGATCACCATCGTGCCATCGCCGCCATCGTTGCCACCAACTAAAACGGTCCGGCGAAGAAATGTTGATTTTTCCCGCATGCTCCACATCTTGCGAGATGCTCAAAGCTTCACCTTGGGCCGCATCCATCAAAGCCGCACGCTTTACATATGCCGTAACTCGAATGCCTTTGCTGTCCGCTGCTTCTTTCAATTTGGTATATTCCAGTGAATTAAGCTGCACCGAAAAATTTCGCGTGAATTTTGTGAAATCATTTTCTCCCATGATGCCCTCCATTTCAAGTAATTTATGATTGATGTAATATCAACCATGAATTCATTATTGCACGCTGGGCCCTCCTGTCAATGGTTTTTCTTCACCCCGGCCACGCAATAGTTACTATGCAATGTATTCATTTTGTTGCTTGCTTACTATAATTTAACACTTCTGCATACTACGCCAACTAAGCATTGTAATATTTACAAAATAACAAACAGGGCTAAGCAAGCATCAACCATGCTCAATTACACATGCCTTGCAATGCACGCATAGCCTGGCCAATATTCGCCAGTAAACAAGCGTTTCAAACCGGATAACCTAATCATTCAAACCTGAAATCCCCGCGGCAGCGATATTTAAGGCCGCAAAGAGCAGGCGGGCGTAGTGGCGGCGGCGACGGCGAAAGCGGGCGGCATCGGGCGGGGGCGCAAGCTCCCCGCCATAATGCGCGAGGCCGGTTTGAAAGGCGAGATAAGCCACCCGATACCAGGGCAATCGCCGGCGGACACCAAAATCCCCGCTGACCCGGATATAGCTGGCGAGCGCGGTTTGACCCGCGACTGGGCCAAATTCCACCTGAAAACCGGCCAGATCCCAGGCCGGATCGGCGGGCCCGGGAAAGAAATGATCGTCGCCATGATCGAGAGCGTCGAACTTGACCCAGCCCGACGAAGTTTGACCCCACTCCCAGGCTTGCAGGCGGCCATCGAGACGGACGCAGGGACCGTCGGGCAGTGGCAAAGAATGCCAGGCTTTCAGAATCCAGTCCTCTACTTTGGACGAGGTCCAGCTCAGCCGAGGATATCGCGCCCTCAGATGAGGAGTAAACATGGGTTCGATATCATCGCCGGCGGCGATTTTGAGACAGTTGGAGCTTGACATTTCCCGCAGCGGCGGCGGAGGCGGACCCTTGCCGGCAACTTTATAGCAGGCGGTCAGATAGGCAAAATACCGCCCTGCCCATTCGGCGAAAGCGGCGATGGCGCAACCATGGGGCGGAACGGGATGGGCCCGCCTCCAGGGCAGGCGTAGCCACCCATCACCCTCATAACAAGCGGCCTCGCCAAAGCCGGCACGGGCCAGCTCGCGGGAACGCGCGGCCGCCGCTTCGCCCACCTCACCC
The DNA here is from genome assembly GCA_021826505.1 of Acidobacteriota bacterium. Lineage (GTDB taxonomy): Bacteria > Acidobacteriota > Terriglobia > Terriglobales > SCQP01 > JAKAZV01. The sequence goes on from JAKAZV010000016.1 coordinate 12,474, forward strand.
AGACCGGCAAACTTCCAGAGCCAGCGGCCATCGGAGGAAAGATATTTCGGCCGCTCATGCTGAGGCCAGACTGGCGCGCGCCGAGGCAAGGCAACCCGTTCCCGCCAGCGGCCGGCTCCCAGGTCCTGCATTTTGAGCTGCGGAGGGACCAGTGGAGGGGCGGGAAATTTGCGCCAGACGGCCCAGTGCCGGGCCACCTGAGACCGCCGCAGACGTTCTGGCGGAGGGTTCCAACTGGGAAACAAACACCAGCGTAAGGGCGCGACGCCATGTGCTTGCAGCCAAGCCGTGAGTCCGCCAAAGGAGGAACCGCTCAGGCCCGGACCTTCATCCACCAACAGATATTCCGGCTGGCCGGTTAATAGAGCAGCTTCGAGTTCAAGCGAGAGGGAGTAGTAACGGTTTTCCGGGGCGCCGCGCGGCCGCAGCGTATAAAAGTCCGCCGGGATGCCGGCCCGCGCGAGCACCGCCGCCACCACCGCGCCCAATACCCCGCCGATGGTGCGCAGCCCCAATACGACAACGTGTCCCGGCGGGCGCGAGGCTGACGAAGCACGGAACCAGTTTTGCGCACTGGCGGCGTAGGCGCGCGGATGCAGGCCGTAGAAGGCAAACCCTTCCGGCCGCGGAACGGAAAATATGCGGTTTTGAACGGCGCGAGCCACCAGGGACCAATCAGCGTCTGCATCTGCATCCAGAGACGGACCACCGATCTCTGCCGCTATCCAATCCTGCGCCGCCGCTGTAAGCAGCCTGCGGGCGGAGCGCAGAGGCGGCGAACAATCATCCCGATCGGGATGAAGTTGATCGGCCAAAGCACATTCGAGTTCACCCACCGCCAGCAGGCGCCGTAATGCCAATTCCGGCGCAGGGTGGGTGCGGCTCAACCCATCGCGGGCCCGCGCCAACAGTTCCCCGCCCGTGGCCTCGCGCCACGGAGCGCGGAAAATGTACATGGATGGATCAGATGCCGATGCACCGCAAAAAGCCAACATGAATGGCGTTTTCCGCTACAATAGCAGTGCATTGAAAACGTATGGTTTTAAACTGGCGTAACCATACAGGAGATTTCAGATGCCCATCGCACCCGATTTGAATCGCGAACCAGCCCGCATCGGACATTCGGTGCGAATCCATGGCGAAATCACTGGTCAGGAAGATTTGCTGCTGGATGGAGAAATGGACGGCAACATACAATTGCCGGGCCAGCGCGTAACGATTGGTCCAACCGGCCGGCTGCACGGACAGGTGCACGCGCGGGAGTTGATCATTCACGGCAAACTGCAAGGTGATGTGGTGGCCCAGGAGCGCCTGGAAATCCGGAAAACCGGGGCGGTCGAAGGAAAGCTGACGGTGAACCGGCTTTCGATTGAAGATGGCGCCTTTTTCAAAGGATCGGTCACTCCCATCCCCGGCACGGCCGAACGCAATGAGCCGATCGCTACGGCGCCGGCCACGACGGGGCCGGAAACGATCCGGCAGCCCTGGCTGACACAGCCGATATAAACCAGAACTCATTGCCGTTTGCTCGCGCCAGCCGGATGGCCGGCCGGGTTTCGCGTCTTCCGCCATGCCCATTGATCTATTGAAAAAAGTTCGCGGCGCACTGCAGCCGGAGCCTCCGGCCGTGGGTGGTACGCCCCCCCGCGCCGGCGTGCCTCGGCATAGTAACGGCTTGAAGGAATTTACCGCCGGATGGGAAGAAGAAAACACCTGTCTGCGAATTCTCGATCTGGGCGCCACCTCGAGCGCCAATATCGGCTTGATTACCGCGCTTGGGCATAGCGTTTTCAATGAAGATCTGCTGCGGCCCATCCCAATTCAGCTACTGCAAGCGCCCGGCCCGGAGGATCCGGAGGCCATCAATGCCGAGGAGTATTTTGCCGCCAATTTACGGCAGCCCAGCGGCTTCTGTGATGGAGTCCTGCTCTGGGATTTGCCCGACTATCTGCCGGAAGTATTGGTGCGGCCCCTGGTAAGCCGACTGGAACAAATTTTAAAGCCGGGAGGTAAACTGTTGACCTATTTGCATACTCGCGAGGCCGGCGCTCAAACTCCGTTTTATCGCTATCACATTCGCGACCGCGAAACACTTGAACTGCGGGCCGGACCGGAGTTGCCGCTGCGCCGCATTTACAATAATCGCAATGTGGAAAACCTGTTTACGAATTTTCACTCAATTAAATTTTTTCTGGCGCGGGACAATTTGCGTGAGGTCGTGGTGGTGCGGTAATACTTCCCATGCGCCGATCATTGGTCTGTAGTTCGTGAACAGTATTCGATAAGTAGACCCGTGGTGCAGGTGTGCCGAAATGGGAATGTTTAAAAAAATAATTGGTCAAAAGTTTATCCAGGATCGTGGCAGGAATCATCTTACAGAGCACACAGCATTGCCACGAGTAGCTTCACTCGCTGGTGGTATCCGCAAAATCCTGCCTGGGTAGCCGAAGGCGCTTTTCGGCTACCCAATCCTCTTCCCCCGTTAATTATTCCCTCAACTCCATTGAAATTCGAGACGATGGCGGAAGGCAGTGAAATCGCCATACGGCGCAAAAACCAGCCGCGGTGCCGGAGCATGAACCGCTTGGTACGGCAACAGAAGGGCAACTTCATTTTCACCGCCGAATTTGAGCCAGGGTTCGGGCACATAGAACTGGCTTTGCGGCCCGCGATGATCGAAACGGCCGATAAAGTGCCGGTTGCAGTAGAGCAGAGCGTCTGAACCAGATTCTATAAAGATGTTCCAGGGCTGAAAAACCGAGGTGGATTGGGAAGGCAGTGTGACATGAGCCCGCAGCCAAAGAAAGTGTGTATGGTCAGTTGCAGGCCGTGCTGGCCATCGAGTCCAGTCAAATGCCGAACGTAGATCACGATGCCGCCCTTCCGGCTCGACCGCGGCGGGAAATAGCTGAACTCCCCAGGCATTAAGGGGACGGGTCCGTCCTTTGGAATCAAGCCATTGGGCCTGGCGCAAGCCTTTCAAGTCGGCTATGTGCGGGCCAAAGTTGACCGTGCCAAACTGCTCGAATACGACCACCAATTGGTTTTGAGTTTGCAAAAGCGCCGGCGGAATGGTGACGGTACAGGATTTTTCTCTTTTACCTGAAACGTAAAGACTATGGCCATTCAGGAAAATCCGCTTGCGGCTGCCGGCGGCAAAAAACCCGAGCATCAGTTTTACGGCCGTGCGGCCGGAAAACTGACACTGGTAACGGATATAGCCATACGGCAAACGGCCTAGGCGCTGCAACGGGACCAGTTGCGGCAAAGGCTGCAGCACTTCGGTCAGGGGCTCGCAAAATTTTGTCCACTCGTGTACCGGCACGGGAGCCGAGGGTAACGGGTTGTGGAGCGAAACCCAGGCCAACCGCTGGGCTGGATCGTATTGAAAGGCGGAGGGTTTACCGTCAAGAACGCAGCGCTGAGGCCGGCCTGGCAGGCTGATGGCGAGCTGGCAGTTTCCAGGAGGCGTTTGTAGAACAGCCTGGCTGTGGCCGGTTGAATCCTGGCCAGCTTCGAGAAATCCGGCGCCTAGCCAGAGCGTGGCCGGAGCCAGACTCGCGGGGGCGGACCAGGTATGCAGCGCCAATTCCCTGGAGAGAAACAGCAGGCGATGATTATTCAGGCGCACGAGTTGGGGCTTTTCGTCGATGGTCAGCCAAAGGCGCAACGTTTCGTTTTTAATATCGAACTCATGCTCAGCGGCGCCGGAAAGTTTGAAACCAGGACGGACACGCACGGCCAATTCGGCTCGGCGGCCGGGCTGGTCATAAAAGACAACATAGCCCGAACGGCGGCCGGCGGGAGGGCCATGACGGAGTATTTCAGCGGTAGAAGCGAGAACAAGCAGACCCGAAGCATTGAAGTTGAGCGGGAGAATGCGGGCTTCACGCGGCGCCAGCGCCAGTTCACCCTGAAGCGGCAGTCGCGGAACGGGACTGGAAGCCGAAAGGGTGATATGGGTTTGTGCGGGCTGATTTTGCAGTTCCTGGATGAATAAGAATCCTGCCGTATGATTTTGACGCAGAACGGCTTTCACGCTGGCTGAGGAAGCGCGGGCCACTCCGGGTTGGGCGTGGGCCCGAGCCAGGACAGGACCGGCCTGCGAGAGAAACTGTCCCAGGCCGCGCATGGCGTAATACTTGCCCCATAAACCTCCGCCTTCCCGCACTGGGGCGGCGTAATCGTATGTGGTGGTGATGGTCTCGGCCGCCCAATCGAAATTGGTGCCGCCGTGGCCCATGTAATAGTTCAGGAAGGCGGCGCCATCGGCCAGCGCCAGTTTGGTGAGACTATCGAGCTGTTCGGGACCGACGCCGGGTTGATCCACCGAGAGTTTGCCCCCGAAACGGGCAAACCAGCCGCCCTGCAGTTCGGCAATGCCAATAGGGGCGTTCGGTATATCGCGGTGCAGTTCACGTAAATGCGGAGTGATGGCCTGAATATTCCAGCGGGGGTAATCGTCGGACGTATCAAAGAGCCGGGCCATAACAGGATTGGAGCGATCGTGAACCTGGCGGCATACGTTGGTGAACAACGGCACTTCGATGCCCGCTTGCCAGGCCATGCCGGCCAGCGCGCTGAGATATGCGATTTTTTCCGCTGCCGGCAGGCTCCAGTAGTCATATTCATTTTCGATCTGCACCAGAATGACCGGACCACCGCGGGTGATCTGGTATTTGGCCAGCACCGGCATGACAAGTTGATACCAGTGTCTGGAAGTTGCGATGCTGCGCGGGTTGGGTGCGCGTAAGGGAAAACCTTCGGCCACCACCCAGTCGGGAAAACCTCCCGCCGCCCACTCAGCGCAAATGTAGGGCCCGGGACGGCAGACCAGCCAGAGGCCAAGCTCCTGGACCAGTTCGATCAATTCCGTAAGCGGGCGCATATCGACGCGGCCAGGCGCCAGTTCGTGATAGTTCCAGGGAATGTACGTTTCAACCGTATTCAAACCGGCCTGCTTGAATTTGAGCAGGCGGTCCCGCCACAACGGACGCGGGCAGCGAGTGTAGTGAAAGGAACCGCTATAGAGCAACTCATCGCGGCCAGCCACCGTGAAACAATCCCCGTCGTAATGCATGGCCGCGGGCAAAGGCGGGGCCAATTGCGAGCAGCCGCAGGCCTGAGCCTTTTGCCCAGACACGGCCGACGGACGCAGCCAGAACCAGCCCGGGCGCGAAGCCCAGATGCCAGGCAAAAATATAGGAGCAAGACCGGCGCGGCGCAGAAAATCGCGGCGCCCGGGTTGGACAACCTGTGGCTGGGACATTGTGGATCCTTTAGCGCTAAAACATTCCCATCATACAAGAGACAGAAGGAGAGAAGACGGAAGTTCAGCGGGACTGGATGCAGAAAAATGTAGCGGTGGAATCATGGCCCGATGTGGCAATCCCCCCCGACCTGGGGTGAATTGGCACCTTGTCTACGAGCATTCATGAAATCCATTTCATCGTAATTTGCGCAACTTGACTTCCAACGCCGGATGATTCTGCGTTGCCGGAAAGGTTTGTGGAATGCGGAAAAATCGGATAAACTGCGCTAAACCCGACGTTAATTCCAGACGGAGCAGCGCCGGGCCGCCAAATATCCATGAATGATTTGAGTTTAGATTTCAGCGGCTTTTTTGAGCGCGGGATAGATGTCTTCTGCATTGCCGCCATTGACGGTCAGATTCTACGCATTAATCACGGTTTCCGGCGCCATCTGGGCTGGATGGCGAGCGAAGTGGTGGGGCACTCTTTTATTGATCTGGTGCATCCGGAAGATGTGGAACAGGCGCGTCAGATGGCCTGCCCCATGGCGCTGGGCGACACGGTGGAAAATCTCCGGCTGCGCCTGCGCCGGCGGGATGGCGAATATGCCAACTTGTCCTGGTCGGCAGCTCCTGCCGAAGATGGACGGCGTTTTTACGCCGTGGCGCGTCAGACCGAAACCCAATCTGAAAGCCGGGAACGTGTTCCCGCAGACCCATTACTGCCGGCTGTCATCGCACCGCACATCGGTCAGGACCAGGAACTGGTGGCGGTCGGACGCATGGCCGGGCGCATGGCGCATGACTTCAATAATCTGCTGACTCTGGTGAACGGATATAGCTCGGTGCTGCTGGACATCATCGAGGAAAACGATCCTAACCGGGACTATGTGGATAAAATCCTTGAAGCTGGACAAAGAGCGGCCGAAATCACCCGCCAGTTGCTGGAGTACAGCCGCCAGCATGCCGGCCAATTAGAATTCAGCGATTTGATTTTACCCGAGCCCGCTTACAAAGTTCCGGAAATGCCTCCCGCTCAGGCGGAAGAACCTCTGCCTTTGCCCGCGGCCGCGCCGGGAGATCCCACGGTGCTCATCGTGGAAGACGATGCCGCCATACGGGAACTGATGACCATGGTCTTGCGCGATCAGGGATATCGCCTGCTGATCGCGCGGGATGGTGAAGAAGGGCTGGAATTGGGCCTCAGTCAAAATAATCCCATTGACCTGCTGATTACGGACGTGGTCATGCCCCGGCGGGATGGCATGCAACTGGCCGATGCATTGCGTCAGAAATGGCCGGAAGTCGCGGTGCTGTTTGTTTCCGGGTACGCCGAAAATACGATTGAGCATGCGCCCCAGAGCGGGAATTCCATTTTTCTCTCCAAACCCTTCGGTCCGCATCAGTTACTGGGACCAGTCCGGGAATTAATGAAATCAACAAGCATAGGCGGCCAGGAAGCCAGGAAATAATGTACTTTTCATAACACTATCCCCTTTCCCCTCCATGAACATGATGGCATAAGTTGTTACATTATTTTCCAAATATGAACTTATACTCAAATTCCTATATCAAGAAATAAATTTATAATTGATTTATGATTTATATTTGATTATACATTGAAGCATGGTCCTGAACAGCACGGCGTCATCTCTGCGCGATCCGGTTCAAGTGCATTATGTGGAAAAATATTGCTGGCGCTGTCATTGCGATCTGACTCGGCAGCGGGCGGAAAAAATACTGGACCGCGTGATGGCGCGGCTGGGACTCAAAACGTATAACTGCCGGCGGTGTTGCGCGCGGCGTTATCGCAGGGGGTAAAGGCCTCTGCCAGCTGCAGTACGCTGAAAAGGTTCCGTGCCATCCCCGCGCGATCAACTGATTTCGAATTGTTCCTGATGAACCTGGGGATCGGCGCGCACCAGCACAGTCTTGCCGGTTGCCTCCTCAATGTCATTTAAATACATGGCATTTTTGGCCTTGAGCAGTTTGGCCACTTCGGGGTTCACGCGCAGCATCAGATCAGACCGGTCAATTTGGCTGGCCATTTTGCGCGCCTCGGAGAAGATTTCATTGCACACCGTAACCGCCGATTTCACCAGGCCGGCCCCACCGCAATAGGAGCAAGGCGATCCGAGGGCGCGTTCAAGCGACTGCTTGACGCGTTTGCGGGTAAGCGCCACCAGGCCAAAGTCATTGAGACTGAGAATCTTGAAGGGAGCGCGATCCACGCGCATGGCCTCTTCCAGCGTCAGCATGACTTTTTGCCGGTTACGGCGCTCGTCCATGTCAATGAAGTCAATGACGATGATGCCGCCAAGGTCGCGGAGACGGATCTGGCGCACAATCTCCTTGACCGCGTCCACATTGGTTTTAACGATGGTATCCTCAAGCCGGTTGGAGCGGCCGACAAATTTGCCGGTATTGATGTCGATCGCCACCAGCGCCTCAGTCTGGTTAATAACGATATAGCCGCCGCTTTTCAGCCAGACCTTGCTTTTGAGGGCTTTGTCAATTTCTTCCTGCACCCGGAAGTGCTCGAACATGGGCGTGTCCCGGGTGTATAGCCGGACCCGGGAAGCGAGTGCGGGCATGAAATGGCTGACAAAGCGCACCGTCCGCTGATAATGCTCTTCGGAATCCACCCAGATATGAGTGAACTGGGTTGAGAGCTGGTCACGCAAGGTGCGCTCTACCAGATTGAGGTCGTGATAAAGCAGGCTGGGAGCGCGGGAGCTTTCAAACTGCTGACGGAGATCGTTCCAGAGATTGCCGAGAAAGCGGATATCAGCCTTGAATTCCTCTTCGGTGGCGCCCTGAGCGGCGGTGCGAACAATGAAACCGCCGGGCAGATCGCCCATATGATCCAGAATCAGGCGCTTGACCCGGGCACGCTCGTCATCGGAGCCGATTTTGCGGGAAACACCGATGTGACTCACCGTCGGCATGTAGACCAGATACCGTCCGGGAAGGGCGAGATGGCTGGTGATGCGGGCGCCTTTGCGACCGAGCGGCTCCTTGGCGATCTGGACAAGGATTTCCTGGCCTTCATGCAACAATTCGCCAATCTGGCGAGGTCCGCGTTCACTCCGCGCCGCGGAAACGGCGGGAGCCTCCTGACCATTGGTGCCGGCGGGCGCCGGAGCGGGTGCCGCGGCGGCGTTTTCATTGCCGCGGCGGCGGCCGCGGCCACGGCGGCGGCGGCGGGAACGGTTCTGAAGTGAAGCGGTGGCGGCGGAAGCATTGATTCCGGCCTGGGCGGCCGCGGTGATCTCTACTTCCTCACCGCCCTCAACCGGGCTGGCATCATCGAGATCATCTTCCGCCACAGTTTCCGCAGCGGAATCAAGAGCGGCAGAAGCTTGGTCTATGGCAGCATAGTCGGCGGGAAGATCGTCTCCCTGAGCAGATGGCTCACCGGCCCCGATAGCTTGAAAAGCATCAAGTTCGGAAGCAGTATCTTCGTGGGCAGGCGCATTCAAATGCTCGGGAGTCAGGGCCAGCCAGGCTTCCGGGAATTCTTCACCGGTGGCTGGACGCTGCTGCTGGACCTTTTCCGCAGCGGATACGATTTCGGTCGTGCCGGCGACATGGGACGACGGAGGCTCAATCGCGGAATGAGCGAAATCTGAACCGAAGGCGGGCACGGACTCATCCGGCGCCGGCGGCACTTCCCTGGCAGCGGGTTCAGAGGCTGTCGTGGGGGCGTATTTAGCCAGCTTTTCCCCAGGTAAAACCAGGGCGGTGGCGGGCGCGGGCATGGGAGCCGCCGTGGCTTCAACCGATGCCGGCATAGGGGATGCGGGTACTGTCCGTGCCGCTTCCCCGGAGCGGGCCGCACGCTCGGAAGCAAATTTGTCGGAGGGAAATCCCGGACCTTGGCGCCGGTGGCGGGATCGCCGGCCCCGTTCCCAGTCGCGCGGCCGCTCGCGTTCGCCGCGCGCGGGAATAGGAGCCGCAGCGGTGGCTTCGCCGACTCCGGCGGAAACCGCGGCGACTTCGGTAGGTTGTGTCTCCGGTTCCGCGTTTTTCAAGACCGCTTCTTCGGCACTGGTGACGACGCGGTCATATTCCTCGCTATCTTCGAAAAAATCGGAGACATAAAGGAAGGCATCGCGTTCGAGGCCGATATCCACGAAAGCCGACTGCATGCCGGGCAGAACGCGAGTCACTCGGCCTTTGTAAATACTGCCGACGAGCGAATATTCCTGCTCGCGTTCGTAATAGACTTCGGCAATATCGCCATCTTCACTGATGGCCAGCCGGGTTTCCCGCGGCGTGGAGGAGACAAACATCTCCTTGTTCATGGACGATTCTCCCGCAGGCGCCAGCGGAGCGGCTCGCAACCAGCCTTGCCTGCGGCCCGCGCGCCGAAAGGCGCCGGCTGGCCGCGAGCGGGTTTGGTTGGCGCCGAGGCCGTGGCGCTAAAGCCACGGCTTCTACCCCATCGGGTGGCGCGCTGCAAACTTGTTCGAAGCTCCGGCCCGCGACGCAACAGTACGTGCGTTCACACCGGAGCCATCAATTCACCAAGCGGCGCATGTGGACATTCATGACCACTCCCAGCGCCATAAACAAAAACAACAGCGACGAGCCTCCGAGACTCATGAACGGCAGAGGGATGCCGGTGACCGGCATAAGTCCCACCACCATTCCCAGATTCACCAGAAGATGAAACGCCAACAGCACGGCCACGCCGGCGATGATCAGGGCGCCGGCCCGGTCGGGAGCGGAGCGGGCATCGGAGAGCAGCCGCATGAGGATCAAAAAATACAGCGTCAACAGTCCCATGATGCCAAAAAACCCATGTTCTTCGGCAAAAGCGGCGGCGATAAAATCGGTCTGCGCCACCGGTAAAAATGCGCCTTGCACCTGCGAACTGGCGGCCGGGCCTTCACCCCAAAAGCCGCCCGAGCCAACCGCGATCTTGGATTGCAGCAATTGATAGCCGCGACCCAGGGGATCGGTCCCGGGACTCATGAAATTTTCCAGCCTGGCCTTTTGATAGGGCCGCAGCACATGCCAGCCCACCGGCAGGACCAAAGCCAGAACCACCATCATGATAGCGATATGGCGCAGGCGCAGCCCTCCCAGCCATAAACCCGCCGCCATGATCGGCAGATAGGTTAGCGCCGTGCCCAAATCGGGTTCGATCGCCACCAGCAGCATCGGCAGCGCCACCAGCCCGGCGAGCTGGAATATTTCTCTCCAGCCCAGCCGCCGCAGATCACAGACATACCGTGCAACTAAAACAATTATAACCAGTTTGGCAAATTCAGAGATTTGCAGATGCACTCCCAGCAGGGGTATCCAACGGCGGGAGTGGAAGATTTTTTCCCCTACCAGCAAAACCCCCACCAGACAAGCGATCGTGGCGGCATAGAGCCAAGTGCTGAGCGCCAGCCAGCGCTGGTAGGAAATCCGGGAAACCAGGAACATTAACCCCACACCCAGACCCACATAGCCGATTTGATGCAGGTAGGCTCCCTGAAAACGAGTGCCCAATGTGGCATTGTGAATTTCAAAGATGCCGAGCAGACAAACCCCGAGCACCAGAACGAGCAGGTACCAATCAAAATCGCGCCATTCACCCATGGGGATTACCGGATACGGAACTGGAAGCCGCACGCAAGCGCGGATGTTCGTAGGAATATGCGGCGATGACTTTGGCGGCGATTTCACCCGCGAAGTAGCCTTCGGCTCCGCGTTCGTAAAGAACGCAGACGATCAGGCGGGGATCCTGCAACGGATATGCACCCACAAACCAGGCGTTATTACGCCAGCGGCGGGCATCGCCGGAATGCTGGAAATAGGCCGCGGAGACAGTTTGGGCAGTGCCGGTTTTAGCGCCATAGGGAATGCCGGGCAGGTAAGCGGAGTGTGCGGTTCCACCCGGCTGAACCACGCCGGCCATGCCGGCCTGGATCATGCGCACGGTTTGCGAGTGCAGAGGAAAACGGACAGGAGCGGAAGGGACATGGCGCAAGGCGCGTGGTTCGAAAGCGGGAGGGATTTCTCCGTGAAAAACCAGATGCGGAGGATAGAACCAACCGCCTTGGAGAATACCGCCAACGGTATGCGCCAGCTGGAGTGGAGTCACCAGAAGCGGGCCCTGGCCGATCGCGACCGGAATGGTTTCCCCCGGCCACCAGGGTTGATGATAACGGCGCATTTTCCAGGCGGGAGTGGGGATGAGGCCCCCGGCTTCCTGAGGCAGATCAATGCCGGTGGTGCGGCCTAGTCCCAGCGCCCGGGCGTACCGGGCGATGGTGCGAATGCCAAGGCGATTCCCCAGAGTGTAAAAAAATACATCGCAGGATTGGCTGATGGCTCGAACCAGCGTGATTTCGCCATGACCTCGGGGCACCCAGCAATGGAAAAAATGCCCATAAAACACGGCGCCTCCGGTGCAGTTCACACGGAAATTCTGAGCAATGCCGGTTTGCAGGCCGGCAGCGGCGACGACGAGTTTAAATACGGAACCGGGCGCAAGCTGCGCCTGAATAGCCTTGTTCAAAAGCGGGTGTTCGGGGTTGGTAATCAGCCGATGCCATTGTTGAACACTGATGCCGTGAACAAAATGATTTGGATTATAGGCGGGGCGGCTGACCATGGCTAAAACCTGGCCATTCTGGGGATCCAACGCGACGATAGCGCCGTCGCGCTGGCCCATGGCCGCTTCCGCCGCCGTCTGCAGCCGGCTATCGAGGGTGAGGCGTAAGGTATGACCCGTAACGGGAGGAATGTCTTTTAGCTGGCCAACGACATGACCAAGGCTGTTGACGACAATACGCTCTTCACCGGGCACGCCCAGCAGGTAACGATTATAATATTCCTCGATTCCGGCCTTACCGACCACGGTCCCCATGGACAAATGCCAGCGCCGGGCCTGGGCCGGGTTGGCCTGGCCGACATAACCCAACAGGGCTGAAGCCCAACCACCCGCGGGATAGACTCGCCGGGTCACCATGAGCAGGCGCAGTTCCGGGAACTGATTCTGATGGGATTCAATAAACGCCACATCCGCGCTGTCAATCCGGGTCTTTATAGTTAACGGAGCATATTTGGACCGGGGATGGCGCGCCCGGGCCAGCAATTGCGGCAAATTGAGCTGCAATCCCTGGGCAATCGCGGGCAGATCGCGCTGGAGGTGATGGGTCAGCCGAGGTTCCAGGATAGCGTGAAAGCTGGGCCGATTTTCGACCAGCACGCGGCCATGACGATCTTCAATAATTCCGCGGGGCGCGGGAATCATGACCCGGCGGATGCGATTGTCAAGCGCCAGGGTGTTGTATTTGCCGTAACGTAGGATTTGCAAACGCCAGAACCCGTAGCCCAGCAGGAGGAATACGAGCATGATCGCGGCCTGAAGAACAAGCCAGCGGCTGGCGGGCAAAGTGGATTTGACGGGGCTCACAACTTCTCAACCATGGACTTGCAAATGGCCACGCTCTGCGTGTTCTTTCCTTTAATAGGTTCTACGGAAGCGGTCCCAGAACTTAAATAGCAGCACGCCCAATACGGCATTCCCCAGCATAGCCGCAATCGCGGCTAAAAACTGAATGTGAACCGGCCAGAGCAGCAAAAATTTTTCCAGACCCGCAATCACCCCTTGATTGACGCCACACAAGCCGGCAATCAGCAAAAAACGCATGCCGCTATGGTCGGTGTCCACGCGAATAGCGAGCCAGGCGGCAACATAGGCCGACAGGGTGTTGGCAATGCCAAAAATGCCGAGCGGCAAATGCGATAAGCTGTCCTGCGCCAGGCCCAGCGCCGCACCTGCCAGCAGCGCCGCACCGGTCCGGCGCCAGGTAAGGGCCAGGTAAACCACTACCAGCAAAGGCAACTGCAGCCACCCGGTCCAGGCGAACCAGACCGGAAGCCAACTTTGCAGCAGCAGGGAGAAAATGCCCAGCCCGGCCATAAAGACCAGAGGCAGTCGTTGCACCTCCATTTGGCCGCGGGTAGGTATGTAAATTTCAGACACGGAATTACAGTTTAAAGCAGGAATGCGGGTGGACTGAAGACAGAATACAGAAGACAGGAGAGCAGGAGAATATGATGAAAGGGAGCGCGCCGGGCAGTGGACGGCGCGCTCTCAGCCTTAATGCGACGAAGTAAGCGTGAAGGGATGGAAGCGGGTGCGTTGGCGGCCCTGATATGCGGTAATCATGTGGTAGGCAAAGCCGCCATCTTTGGCGCGGGCCAGAGTATTCAAGTTCAGCCGATGGCCCTGCAGCTGGCCCATGACTGTATGGATAAGGCGCAAAGTTAAAGGCACATCCACCAGCCAGTCGCCGCGTGTGTAGAAGCCTTTCCACTTCCCGTAATCAGCGGCATGCAGAGCCTGACGGGCGCGATTTCCGGCCAGCAGCGCGGCTTGCAGCCAGCGCAGGCGCTGACCGGGCTGGCGGGTCAGGACCGCACGGGTGATATCGAGCAGCATGAGATTGGATTGCTGGTTGAGAGTGACCTGAGTGAACACATTGGCCTGATAAAACTGGCGGCGCGAGGGCGCGACCAGAGAACGGGCGGCGCGGGCCCGGCGCGCGGCCGTTTGCCAGCGCGGCAGGGCGGCCTGACAGTGATGCTCAATATGAGTGGCTAGCGCAGTCCAGTTGGAGAAAAAACGCGGCCGTCCGTGAAAGGTGGGAAAAGGCTTCTGCAAGCGCCCCTGTGCCATGGCCACCAGCAGCATACGCGAAGAACTGTAATAAAAGTTGTCGCCCATGCGCTGGTCGGGCTGAGGGCCATAATGGGCCGGCGCGGCAAAATACGCCTGTTCATAGCGGGCCACCGCGGGAGCGGCGCGGCGGCCGAATTCACGTGCATCCCAGCGGCGGACATAATACTGGCTTTGATGGGGGTGACGCAGCCAGGGATGTGGATTCCATGCAATGGACATGGTTTCTTCACTGGTCATCGGCGCGGGACGGGTATTCGAGGTATTCACTACGAGATAATCGGTCGCCCCGGCGCGAACCGCGCGCGTCAATTCTTCCTGGATGGTCGCCGGCGGCACCAGTTCGCTGAGATGATTGGAGGCGCCGTCAATCATCATGGTGTGGTAATAAACGCCTTCTCCGCGGGAGAGATGGCCATGATCCTGGATGATGCCGTGACCATCGTCAGCCCAGACCAGGGTCACGCCTTTAGGTTTATGCAGCAATCCCTGCAGCAAAAAGCGCCCGGTTTCCTGCCAGGTGTTCAGAATCACGGGAGCATGGGGATGAACCCGGCGGATAATGCGCAGCTCGGCGGCAATGGCTTGCTGGATGATGGCCGCGCGGCCGGCCATGGTCTTAGGAGCGTTGGGGTCCACCAGCCAGAAGGGATAATCGTTTAAACCGCGATACCCGACACTCCAGATGGCGTGCATGCGCCGGGGATATTCGCTGACGGCGGTCGCCCAGGCGTCTTCCAGTTTGCGGCGGTTGCTGGTAAATAAATAGGGAACTTTTTTCGGCCAGCGATACGTGTCGAGACCGAGGACATTGACGTGATGCTGACTAACCATAAGGCCGCGGCGCACGGCCAGGCGGATCTGGCGTTCGTAGGGAAAAATCCAGGTGCCCGGAATCACCATGTTGCCCTTCAAGCGCAGAATGGTTTCAAAGATGCGATTCCAAACGCGCAGGGAAATATCCGCACCCTGGGCGGTGCCCGGACGCCAGCCGGTGAGCAGATCTTCATCGTTGATGAAGAAGCCGCGATAGCGAAAGACGGGGGCCTGGGTTTCGTCGTAGCCGGCGGGAACCGTAACCGTGGCGCGGCGGGCGGGAGCATGATCGGTCCACCAGTACATGGGATCCACATGCAGGAACTGGCGGGAAAACTGATAGACGGCATAAATTGCGCCGAGGGTGTCGCTGCCCGAGAGCACGATGGCCTGGTGAGCCGGTGAGCCGGGCCAGGGATGCGGCAACTCAGCCAGACGCAAGCGTTCCCAGCCATGCGAGGCGGGCAAGGCATGCGGCACATCGCGGCGCAGACAGATCCAGATGGTGACCGGCGCGGCCTGGGCGGGGGAATGCACCAGGCGGATTTTACCTCCCAGAACCTTATGCAGATCGGATACTAAGTCAGCGGCGGCGCGCTGCAGAGGCTGCGGCTCATGGCGGGAAATCAGCACCGTGGCGCCGCGATGCAGAACGGCCTGAGCGGAAGCGGCGATCGAGGCCAAACTGATGGCAAAAATCAAGACGAGCAGATAACGGAGGCGCATGGGTTTAAAAGTGGGCCTTGGCTGAAGGAAACTGGGCCGATCCGCGGCGCTGGATGCAGCGCCGCGGATCGCACATCCGATCTAGAAATATACCTTCAGAGCCAACTGAATGATGCGCGGACCGGCGGCGCCGGTGATGCGGCCGAAGGTGGAGGCGGTCAGGGTGGTATTGGGATCGTTGAGCTGGGTGTGATTAAAGAAGTTGAAGAAATCGCCGCGCAACTGCAGATGCAGGTTTTCATTCGACGCGACGGGGAAGAAGTCCTTCATCAAATCCATATCGTAATTCCAGTTGGCGGGACCGGTAAAGGAATCGAGGCCCACATTGCCAAACTGGCCAATGCCGGGCGCCTTGAAAATGGCCGTGTTGAAATAAGGCACGCAGGGATTAGCGATCTGCTGGCCCTTGGAGTTGACGCAACTGGAGGGATTGCCGCCGCCATTGCCGCCAAATTGGCTGGAACTTCCGGCGAAGACGGCGCGCTCGCCGCCGAGGCCGGTGCGGGAGGTATCCTGGCCTGCCATGATGGTCAGCATGTCGCCGCTGCGGGCGCTGAAGATGCCGCCCCAGTTCCAACCCCCAAGGGTTGTGCGCAGGAAACCGCTGTTGCTTTGCCGGAACATGGGCAACTGCCAGACGTAGGAGATGCTGGCTTCATTGGTGTGGTTAAAGTCAGCCGGTCCGGTATCCCAGGCGCCAGTGAAGGCGGCGCCGTAGGGCAGACCGGAGGTGCCGCCATCGCCGGCCGAGCCAATATCCGTGATGCCGCCCCCCTGGGCAAGTGGGTCCACCATGGCCTTGGACCAGGTATAGCTTGCGAGCAAGGTCAGACTCTGGAACATGCCCTGGGCAAAGGGCCGTTTCTGGAGCGTGGCCTGGAAGGCGTTATAGCTGGAATTGCCGTTATTGGTGCTGAGATAGACGTTGGTCAGGCCTTGATAGGGCCGGCGGGAGTCGGTGGAGCAGCCGGCCTGGGAATAGGAGGTGCAACCCCGCGCGACCCAGAGGGCATATTGGCCGGGATTGAGTTCGTTATCCTGGCGGAGGTGGGTGCCGCGAGTGCCCACATAAGAAAGCCGCAGCAGGGTGCTGGAGCTGAACTGATGCTCAAGAGTCAGGTTCCAGTCGTAGGTGGTGGGTGTAATCCAGTTGGTATTGGGCTGCAGCGTCCAAACCCGCACGCCGTTGGGAAACTGCACATTGCCAGGCACCGTGGCGAGCGTGTAGCGCTCGGGATAATTCTTCACGAACAAAGGCTCGTTGATGTCGGGCTGGCCGAGCGGGCCCACGGTGCCGGCCGACAGATTGATGGATAAACTGAAGGGCGGCGCAATCGAGGGATCGTTGAGAAAGAAGGTGGACAGACGGGTGGAATAAAACACGCCCGCGCCGCCGCGGATCACGGTGCGCTGGTTGCCAAAGACATCGAAGGCGAAACCCACGCGGGGAGCAAAATTCCAGTAGGAACCGCCTTCACCGCTGTTGGGTATGCAATAGCTTTTGTAGCAATCGCCCTGGAAAAAGATCCCCGGCGGCGCGGTAGGAATGCGCTGGGAATGCAGTCCGGCGTTAAACGCGGCGGGAATGAACTGCTCGAATCGGCCGTATACTTCGCGCTCGGGCACAAACGGCTCCCAGCGCAGGCCGCCGGTCAGGGTCAGGCGGGACGAGGCTCGCCAGGTATCTCCGATATACAAACCGGTGGGGCGCTGCACCTGATCGGAGTAGTTCCCTGAACTCTGGGTGAGAGAGTTTAAATAACCCTCCATGAAACTGGCCAGGGCGTTGCCGGTAACGTCGCTGGTGATGCCAATGGCGGCGTCCATGACATCGGTATTGCGGGCGATGCCGCGGTCACGCTCATAATCACCGCCGAACTGGATGGTGTGATTGCCATGAGTCCAGACGGCGTTGTCGCGCCAGGTCGCGGTGTTGCGGATAAAGCGCCCGTCCGTGAACCCGCCAAAACCAAAATATCCGGAAACGCCAAAGCCGCGCTCACCGCCCTGGGACTTGGGCAACTCGGGCAGGCTGGCGCCGAGATCCGTCAACTGCGGGACGTTGCCCCCCTGGGTGCGGTCGGAGGCCAGGCGAATCACTCCGAAATAAGTCGTGTTGACAAAATCCGGCGCGGGCACCCAGATGTAGCTGAAAAGCCAGTTCTGGCTTTGAATCACCGAACCAGTGGTGATGGTCAACAGATTCGTGCCGTTAAACTGAGGCGCGCTGGTGTAATGATCAAGAAACAGACGGGCGGTGAAATGGTTCTGCTGGCCCACCGTCTGATCAAAACGCACGACAAATTGGTTATCGTTTTCCACATCGCGGGCGCCGGTATATTGGGCAAAACCGCTGGCGTTTTCTGCGCTGGTGGGCAGGAACTTCAACATATTTGTGGCCACCGGACTGATATTGGTAATTTGATTGTTGGGCAGCGGTTGGCCGGTGAAGCCGTTATAGATTTGCTGGCCGGGAGCCGGATTGTTGCAGAGTTGCGTGGCGGAATTGAAACCGGCGGTGCAGAGAGCGGAAAAGTTGCCGGCCTGCTCGGCGGCAGTGGGCAGGTGAGTAGTGTTCAGGGAAGGAATATTGCGCAGCCGGGTGCCCTGATAGCCGAAGAATATGAAACTGTGATCATGCCGGATGGGGCCGCCGATGGTGCCCCCGAATTGGTTTTGATGGAGCGGATCAACTTTGGAGGCGCCGAACTGTCGGGCGTTGAACATTTTATTGCGCACGAACTCGAAGCCGTCGCCGTGCCAGTCATTGGTGCCGGATTTAGTGACCACATTGACCACTCCGCCGGCATTGGCGCCATATTGGATCGCGAAGCTATTGGTCTGGACACTGAATTCCTGGGTTGCGTCTGGAAAAGGAAACGGGGCGTTGGTATTGCCCATGGGGTCTTCGTTGGAGGCGCCGTCGAGGTTGTAGGCAATTTGATCAGGCCGCGCGCCGTTAACGGAGATCGCCTCGGTGCCGGGTATCTGTTTGGTATTGCCCTGCTGCACGCCATGGCCATTGGCGCTGGTCGTTCCAGGCACCAGTAAAGTGAGATCGGCGGTGTTGCGGGCGATCAAGGGCAGACCCACCACGCGGGTGCGGTCAATCACCTGGCTCAGCACCGGACTGGTGGTGTTGGCATGCACGGCGGAGGTGTTAACGGTAACCGTCTCGGTCACCTGCCCGACTTGCAGCTTGACATTCAGGGCGCGGGACTGATCGGCCAGGATGGTGACGTTCTCGACCTGAGTTTTAAAGCCCGGATTCGCGATGCTGACACTATAGCGTCCCGGCGCCAGCGAAGGCGCCGAAAACTGGCCGGCGGAATTGGTCTGGGTAAGACGGCGGACGCCGGTGGAAGTTTGAGTGACAGTGACTTTGGCGCCGGCCACCACCGAGCCGGAGGCGTCACGCACTGTGCCCGAAATAGCCGCGCTGCCCTGGCCCTGCGCCCAGGCAAAGGCGGCAAAGGACGCGATCAGAATCAACAGCCGCAATGGATTGGAAAATTTCATAACAGGCCCCCCCTCAAGGTTCCAGGTCATTTCAATTTCAGTTTCAAAATTGGATCAATTTCAGTTTTTTACGGCATAAGTCCAGGGCGA
>JAKAZV010000124.1 GCA_021826505.1 Acidobacteriota bacterium
ATCTTCGGATTGTGCTTCGACAGCACTTTCGTGATCGCCGCCGTCAAGGTCGTCTTGCCGTGGTCTATGTGCCCGATCGTCCCCACATTAATGTGCGGCTTGCTGCGGTCAAATTTCTCTTTCGCCATGGCGTTATCCTCAAGTTTGCGAAATCCTGCGTACAGCTTGCTAGCGGGCGGCCTTGCCCTGCACCCGGGCCACCACTTCCTCGGAGACGGTTTTGGGCGCCTCTTCGTAATGGGCAAAATGCATGGTGAAGGCGGCGCGGCCCTGGGTGCGGCTGCGCAGCTCGGTGGCGTAGCCAAACATGTCGCTGAGCGGCACCAGGGAGCGGATGACCTGGCTGCCGCCGCGCGGCTCCAGGCCCTCGATGCGGCCGCGACGGCTGTTGATGTCGCCGATCACGTCGCCCATATACTCCTCGGGCACCACCACTTCCACCTTCATCACCGGCTCGAGCAGCACGGGATGGGCGCGGCGGACGGCCTCTTTGAAGCCGATGGAGCCGGCGATCTTGAAGGCCATTTCGTTGGAGTCCACTTCGTGATAGCTGCCGTCGTAGAGGGAGACCTTGATGTCCTTCATGGGGTAGCCGGCGAGCACGCCGCCCTCCATGGCCTCTTCGATGCCGTGTTCGACGGCAGGCACGTATTCGCGCGGAATGGAGCCGCCGAAGATATCGTTGGTGAAGACAAAACCCGAGCCCGGCTCGCCCGGCTCGATGCGCAGCTTGACGTGGCCGTACTGGCCGCGGCCGCCGGTCTGGCGGATGTATTTGCCCTCGGCCTCGGCCGGCTTGCGAATGGTTTCGCGATAGGCGACCTGGGGCTTGCCCACGTTGGCCTGCACGCCGAACTCGCGCATCATGCGGTCCACGATGATTTCGAGATGCAGCTCGCCCATGCCGCTGATGATGGTCTGGGCGGTTTCCTGATCGGTCTGAACGCGGAAGGTGGGATCTTCCTGGGCCAGCTTGCCGAGCGCGGTGGACATTTTTTCCTGATCGCCCTTGGTCTTGGGCTCGACCGCGACGGAGATGACGGGAGTGGGAAATTCGATGGATTCGAGCACCACCGAATGGCGCTCGTCGCAGATGGTGTCGCCGGTGGTGACGGTCTTGAGGCCGACGCAGGCGGCGATATCGCCGGCATAGACTTCCTGAATTTCTTCCCGCTTGTTGGCGTGCATCTTGAGCAGGCGGCCGATGCGCTCGCGCTTCTGCTTGGTGGAGTTCCAGACGGTGTCGCCGGTTTCAAGATGGCCGGAGTAAAGGCGGATAAAAGCGAGCTGGCCGACGAAGGGATCGGTCATGATTTTGAAGACCAGGCCGGAAAAAGGCGCGTCATCGGCGGCGGGGCGGGGGATGGACTGGCCTTTGTCATCTATGCCCTCAACGGCGGGGACATCGAGCGGGCTGGGCAGGTAGTCCACCACGGCGTCAAGCAATAGCTGCACGCCCTTATTTTTGAAGGCCGAGCCGCAGAGCACCGGAAACAGCTTCATGGCGATGACGGAGCGGCGCAGACTGGCCTTGAGGGCGGCCGGCGAGATGGCCTCGCCTTCCATATATTTGTGCAGCAGCTCATCGTCGCATTCGACGATTTTTTCGACCATCTGCTCGTGGTAGGCCCTGGCCTGGGCCTCAAACTCGGCCGGAATGGACTGCACTTCGTAGGCCGCGCCGAGGGTTTCATCCTTATATACGATGCTCCGCATCTCCATCAGATCGATGACGCCGCGCAGGGTTTCGCTCTGCCCGAGCGGCATCTGGATAGGCACCGCGGGGGCGCGCAGGCGCAGCCGGATGGTGCCGACGGCGTGGTCGAAGTCGGCGCCCACGCGGTCCATTTTGTTGATGAAGCAGATGCGGGGCACGCCGTATTTGTCGGCCTGGCGCCAGACGGTTTCCGACTGGGGCTCGACGCCGTGCACGCCGTCAAAGACGGCGACGGCGCCATCGAGCACGCGGAGGGAGCGCTCGACCTCGGCGGTGAAGTCCACGTGGCCGGGCGTATCTATGATGTTGATGCGGATGTCGCGCCAGAAGCAGGTGGTGGCGGCGCTGGTGATGGTGATGCCGCGCTCCTGCTCCTGCTCCATCCAGTCCATGGTGGCGGTGCCTTCATGCACCTCGCCGATGCGGTGGGTGATGCCGGTGTAATAGAGGATGCGCTCGGTGGTGGTCGTCTTGCCGGCATCAATGTGGGCCATGATGCCGATGTTGCGACAGCGCTCTAATGGAATGGATCGGGGCATGCTGCAAGTCCAAAAATTTCGTTACCAGCGGTAGTGGGCAAAGGCGCGGTTGGCCTCGGCCATGCGATGAACGTCGTCTTTCTTTTTGACCGCGCCGCCGCGGTTGCCGGCGGCGTCGAGGATTTCGCCCGCCAGTTTTTCCACCATGCCTTTTTCCCCGCGGGCGCGGGCCTGGGTGATGAGCCAGCGCACGGCCAGGCTGACCCGGCGGTTGGGGTTGACTTCGATCGGCACCTGATAGTTGGCGCCGCCCACCCGGCGCGCCTTGACCTCGACCACGGGCTTGACGTTCTCGACCGCCTTTTTGAAGACCTTGATCGGCTCTTCGCCGGTCTTCTGGCCGACTTTGTCGAGAGCGGAGTAAAAAATCTGCTGCGAAACGGTCTTTTTGCCGCCCCACATCATGGAGTTGATGAATTTTTCCACCAGCTCGGAGTTATGGATGGGATCGGGCAGCGTTTCGCGGTGTTCGACATGTCCTTTGCGAGGCATAGGTCAGTTTCTCCGGCTCAGGCCTTGGGCCGCTTGGCTCCGTATTTGGAGCGGGCTTGTTTGCGGTTCTGGACGCCGACCGCATCCATGGCGCCGCGCACCACGTGGTAGCGGACGCCGGGCAGATCCTTGACGCGGCCGCCGCGAATGAGCACGATCGAGTGCTCCTGCAGGTTATGGCCGATGCCGGGGATATAGGTGGTGACCTCGATCCCGTTGGTCAGCCGCACGCGCGCCACTTTGCGCAGGGCGGAGTTGGGCTTTTTGGGCGTCTGGGTATACACGCGGGTGCAGACGCCGCGCTTCTGCGGGCACTGCTGCAGGGCGGGCGAAGCGGTTTTGTAGCGGGCCTTTTCCCGGCCCTTGCGCACAAGCTGGCTGAATGTCGGCACGCAGGCTCCTTCACGCCGGGAGGCGGAAAGTTCCGCCAACACGGCGCCGCGCTCCCAGAGGGAACGGAATAAAAATTTCACACTGGCCGGGCCACAACCGCGGCCATTAACGGCAAAGCAACGCCGGAATGATTCCAGCCTGACGTCGCGCCTGCGCTCCGCGAAGGAGGCGGCTCCGTTTCAGGCCGGGACAGCCGCATAGGCTCCGTAGCCGGAGCAGATCGCGACTGTTGCTGCGAGGGGAAGGACGAAGGCGCCGGGCGCCTTGCACCACTGCCACGCTATACAGCGAAACTTCATTATCGTACAAGCTGCGGGGAAAAAAGTCAAAGCCCGGAGGCGGCGCGGACCATAAGAGACGCATTCCATCCGCCGGAACAAGACTGCTGCCCGTATAATGAAAACTCCATGGAGATCGCGGATTGGCGAATCCAGATTGACGGGCTCGACCGGCAACTGGTCGAGATGCTGAACCAGCGGGCCCGCTGCGCCCACGCCATCGGCGTGCTGAAACGCGGCAAAGCCACGCCGATTTATGAGCCGCGGCGCGAAGAACAGGTGATGGCAAACGTGTGCTCGGCCAACCGGGGTCCGCTCGATGAGCGCGCCCTGCGGCATATTTTCGAGCGGATCATTGAGGAAATGCGGGCCATTCAGAAGCACGAGATGCTGGAGAGCGGCGCGGCGCCCGAAAACCACTGAAAACGGATCAGAAGCCTAAAAGCTAAGCAAGAAGGAAGCAAGTTCCCATGATTGTCGTAATGCAACCCCAGGCCACAGAAGCACAGATCCAGCAGATCGTAGAAAGGCTGGAGGGGCTGGGGTTTAACGTCCACCGCACCACCGGCGTCGAGCAGTCCATTCTGGCCTGCGTGGGCCGCATGATTGACTTCGATTTGCGGGAGATCGAGGTATTGCCCGGAGTGGCCGAGGCGCGGCGGATCTCCTCGCCCTATAAGCTGGCCGGGCGCAGCTTCCGGCCGCAGAACACCGAGGTGCGGGCGGGCGCGATGGGCGTGGGCGGACGGGAACTGGCGGTGATCGCCGGCCCCTGCTCGGTCGAGTCGCTGCATCAGCTGAGCGAGATCGCCGAATCGGTCGCGGCGGCGGGAGCGCGCGGGCTGCGCGGAGGGGCGTTCAAGCCCCGCACTTCACCTTATAGCTTCCAGGGCCTGGGACAGGAGGGCCTGCGCATTCTGCGCCACGTCTGCGACCGTTTCGGACTGGTGGCGGTGAGCGAGGTGATGTCGGAAACCCAGATTCCCATGATGCTCGACACGGTGGACATTCTGCAGGTGGGGGCGCGCAACATGCAGAACTATAACCTGCTGCGCGAGCTGGGCAAGGTGCGGCGGCCGATTCTGCTCAAGCGCGGCATCGCGGCCACCATCGAAGAACTGCTGCTTTCGGCGGAATACATCATGGCCGGAGGCAACTACGACGTGATTCTGTGCGAGCGCGGGATACGCACCTTTGAAAACTACACCCGCAACACGCTCGACCTTTCCGCCGTGCCCGTGGTGCACAAGCTCTCGCATCTGCCGATTGTGGCCGACCCCTCGCACGGCACCGGCCGGCGCGATCAGGTGCCGGCCATGGCGCGGGCGGCGGTGGCCTGCGGGGCCGATGGGCTTTTAATTGAAGTGCATTCCGACCCCGATCATGCGCTCAGCGACGGCGCTCAGTCGCTCGACCTGCCGCAATTTGCCCATTTAATGGATGAGCTGCGCCAGATCGCTCCGGTGGTGGACCGGCAGGTAACGGCGGCCACGCCCGCTGTTCCGGCGCACCAGGCATAAAGCCCCGGCGGCGCCATATTCAATCAAGATAAATTCCCATCCTTCCAATCATTTATTGGGCGCCATCCATCATGCCGGGGCGGTTTGCGCTCCCGAAGATCCAGCCGCACAATGGTGCTTGCCTAAAAAGACCAAAGGAATTGCTGCCGTGGCAACCTCAACCGCGCTGGGCTTGGAAGCGAATTGCAGTTCAGTTCATTTTTCACGGCATGCCATGGAACGCATGTTCCAGCGTGGATTTTCGCCCGCCATGGTATTGGAGAGCTTGGATCGGGAGAAATCATCGCCAGTTATTCAGATGATATTCCATACCCCAGCCATCTGCTCTTGAGTCATGCTCATGGCAATCCCGTGCATGTGGTGGTTGCCCAAGACCCAGCCACGGATGCATGCTATATCATCACGGTATATAATCCGGACTTGCGTTTCTGGGAACCGGATTATAAGACGAGGAAAAAGCCATGAAATGCGGGCTATGCAAAATTGGCGCGACCAGTCCCGGCCAGGTCACAGTCACGCTGGAACGACATCAGACCGTAGTGGTGATCAAAGAAGTCCCGGCGGATGTTTGCCAAAATTGCGGCGAATATTATTTAACCCAGCCGGTTGCGGAAAAAGTGTTTCGCCAGGCGGAAGATGCCGCAGCACGCAAGGCCGAAGTCGAAATATTGCGCTACGCCGCATGACCTGATTGAGGTCATCCTGAAAGCCAAGCTTTCATCATCATCGCGCTGGATTTAACCGAGGATGAAATCGCGTTTTATGATGCGCTTGAAGCCAACGACAGCGCGGTCAAGGTGCTGGGCGACGATACCCTGAAAACCATCGCCCGCGAGCTGGTCGAAACGGTGCGCCGCAACACCGCCATCGACTGGACGGTGCGTGAAAGCGTCCGCGCCAAACTCCGGATATTGGTGAAGCGCATTCTGCGAAAATATGGCTATCCGCCCGACAAGCAGGAAAAAGCCGCGCTCACGGTGCTGGCCCAGGCCGAGTTGCTGGCGCCGCAATGGGCCATCGCGTAAATATCAACGATTTTTTCCATATTGCGGCAGAGATGAGGGCATGGACCCCGCCGACAAAAGGGACGGCGCCGAATTGAACCCAAGCCGGGGCGCGATTTGAGCGGAAACAGCGAACGGGGTAAAATATGTCATCTAAGCTTGAGGGCTTGGGAGGCATGTAGGCGTACAAAACTCTGAAAATCACAGGCGAACCGATTGCCGGCCGCCACAACTGGAACTTTAGACACTCCGGCCTTTGGGGCCACGCCTATTATTGGGCGCGACGGAGTGATAAACCGGAACATTGGACAGAGAGGAAAAAGATTTAAATATGAAATCTATAGCGTCGGAAGCGTGGGAAATTGAACAACAACTAGAACGCACCAGCCTGCATCGTCCGGGCTTTCGCATACGGGTGTACCATCTGGCCGGAACCGATACCCGCAGCCTGCGCCGCATGCGGCGCGAAACTCCGGTGGATGAATGGCTGCCGGAGACCGACAGTCTGCTGATTCATTACGAATTTGTGGGCCAGCAGCCGATGGCCGAGCCGATGCGCCCGGCCATGGGCTATGCCCCGCCGCCGGCCGCCGCCTTTGCCCCCAGCTCGCCCGAACGGCGGGAAGAACTGCTGCAGGCGCTGGGCCGGGCGGAGACGTTGCCGGGCTACGATTTTGTCGCCCTGAAATGGTTTCGCGACGTTTATCTGCCGCAGGCGGCGCCCTGGGCGATCTCTGAGGTGGAACGCAGACGGGTGCTCAACGACGCAATT
>JAKAZV010000125.1 GCA_021826505.1 Acidobacteriota bacterium
CCTGGCGCAAGGCTTGCGGAGCGCGCGCCAGCGGCAGCACATCTTCAATCAGGCTTTCCACTTCCAGGCCGCGCGCCAGCAATCGCAGTGCCTGGTCCATAGGTCCGCAGCGCGAGCCCACCAGCGTGATCTCATCCACGATCCAGGGCGCGGTGTCGGCCTGCAGCTTGCCGTGCAGCGTGGATTTCATCACCACCGTGCCGCGCGGCCGCACCAGGGCAAGCGCCGCCGCCAGTCCCGACTGTGACCCCGTGGCTTCAATCACCACATCCCACTCCCGCCGGCCCAGCCTCGCCCCGCTCAGCCGGGTTTCCACGCCCCAGCGGCGGGCCAGCGCCAGCTTTTCGCGATGATGGCCCGCCAGCAGCACGGTGCGCGCCGTTTTTCCCAGTTCGCGATGCAAGAGTTGCGCAATCAGCAGGCCCAGTTTGCCATCGCCCAGCACCAGCACGCGGTCGCCCGCAGCGAAACGCAGCTGTTTCAGAATCTGGCAGGCCGCGGCCAACGGCTCGGTAAAAACCGCAGCCTGATCGGAAATGCGCGCCGGCACGGCATGCAGATTGCAAACCGGCAGCGTGATTTCTTCGGCGTGCGCGCCGGGGTGATTGACGATGCCTAATACCTTTCGCCGGCGGCAGTGAGAGGCGAAGCCGCGCGCGCAGAGATCGCATACGCGGACATGGCCCAGTCCGCGGCAGGTAAGATTGATTTCTCCCACCACGCGCCGGCCCCGCCAGCGCGCGTCCCGCACGTCGGTATCGAGCACGCGGCCCACGAACTCATGCCCCGGAACGCCATGAAAGCCATAATATCCACGCAGCAGTTCAAGGTCGGTATTGCAGATGCCGCTCGCCAGCACCTGAATGCGGGCCCAGCCCGGCGGCCGGCGCGGGCGCGGCACATTGCGCAGATCCGCGGCGCCGGGAGTTAAATATAAGGCGTCCATAACCCGTTACCGGCCGAAGCAATGAGCGGTAGTGCGATGTGATTCGGGGCGCATGGTGCTCAGGCAATTGCATCCATGATGCCTGCCAGGAACCCGGCAAGGTAAACTAAAGATTCATGCCTGCCATTCGCAACATCGCCATTATCGCCCATGTGGACCACGGCAAGACCACGCTGGTGGACCAGATGCTCCGCCAGAGCGGCATTTTCCGCGCCAATCAGGCGGTCGCCGACCGGGTCATGGATTCAAACGAGCTCGAGCGCGAGCGCGGCATCACCATTCTGGCTAAAAACACCGCGCTGTTTTATCACGACACCAAAATCAATATTGTGGACACGCCCGGCCACAGCGATTTTGGCGGCGAAGTGCAGCGGGCACTGAAGATGGTGGATGGAGTGCTGCTGCTGGTGGATGCCAGCGAAGGTCCGCTGCCCCAGACCCGCTACGTGCTGCTCAAGGCGCTCGAGGCCCGGCTGACGCCGATTGTGGTGCTCAACAAAATTGACCGCCAGGACGCGCGCTCGCGCGAAGTGCTGAACGAAATTTACGATCTCTTCATTGATCTCGACGCGGCCGAAGAACAGCTCGATTTTCCCGTGCTCTACGCCAACGCCAAGGCGGGCGTGGCGCACCGCGAGTTGGGGGATGATTCCACCACGCTCGAGCCGCTGTTTGAGGCGATCGTGAACCATATTCCCGAACCCGGCGGCGACCCCGAAGCGCCGCTGCAGTTGCAGATCACAAACCTCGACTACAGCGATTATCTGGGCCGCATCGGCATCGGCCGCGTCTTTAACGGCCGGCTGCATCTGGACGAAGACGTGGTCATCGCCCAGCGCTCGGGAACGCTGGCGCCCATTCACATTACCCGGCTCTATACCTTCCGCGGGCTGGAACGTGAGGAAACCCGTGTGGCCGAATGCGGCGACCTCGTGGCCGTGGCCGGCGTCGAAGCCATTACCATCGGCGAAACCATCACCAGCCTGGCCACGCCGGCGCCCTTGCCGCTGCTCGACATTGACGAGCCCACGATCGCCATGATCTTCACCGTCAATACCTCGCCGCTGGCCGGGCGCGAGGGCCAGCACGTGACCTCGCGCAAGCTGCGCGAGCGGCTGGAAAAAGAGCTGTTGACCAATGTCTCACTGCGGGTGGAACCCACCGATCAGCCGGAATCGCTCCGGGTGCTGGGCCGGGGCGAACTGCAGCTCGCCATCCTGATCGAGACGATGCGCCGGGAAGGCTATGAATTGATGGCCGGCAAGCCACAGATCGTGCTGCGCCAGCAGCGCGGCGCCGATGGGCAGATGCACCGGCTGGAGCCGCGGGAATTGCTGGTCGTGGATATTCCCGAAGCCTTCGTCGGCATCATCATGGAAACCCTGGGCCGGCGCAAGGCGCAAATGGCGAAAATGGCCAACCATGGCAGCGGCCGGGTGCGGCTGGAATTTGATATCCCCTCGCGCGGCCTGATCGGGCTGCGCAGCCAGCTCATGACCGACACCCGCGGCACGGCGCTGCTGCATTCGCTTTTTACCGGCTGGATTGATTATCAGGGCGAGCTGGCCTCGCGGCCCACCGGCGTGCTGATCGCCGACCGGCCGGGGCTGACCACCAGCTATGCCCTGAATAATCTGCAGGAGCGCGGCGAGCTGTTTGTCGGCCCTGGCACCGAAGTCTATGAAGGCATGATCGTCGGCGAAAATGCCCGCGACGCCGATATGGATGTGAACGCGATCAAGGAAAAAAAGCTGACGAACATGCGCGCCTCAACCGCCGATGAGGCGATTCGCCTGGTGCCGCATCGGCCGCTCACCCTGGAACAGGCGCTGGATTTCATTGCCGACGATGAGTTTGTCGAAGTGACGCCCAAAAGCATACGGTTGCGCAAAAAAGTGCTCGCCGCCAACCGCAGGCCGCGCAGAGGCGCACTGGCAATGGTCGAAGTGGGGTAGCGCGGCAGCGAATCATGCGGCAGGGCCGCTTTTTTGCTTTGCCTTTCCAGCGGTTGGCCTCAGCGGTCATCAGCCTTGCCTTGAAGTTTCCCCTCCCCCGTATAAAAACGGCTCTGCCGCCATTTTTCTGCGTTCTCAACCCCGCCGGCTGCGTATAGAACTGATGTAAAGAGAAATTCGGCATGCCTTTGTTCCGTTCCCGACTCGCAACCCAGCCCGCAGACGCCGCGACGGCGCCGTTCGAGGCTGCGGCTCTGGAGGAGGCACCCGCGGCGGTGGTTCCGGAGGATGAAGCGGGTTTTGCCGATCTGGTGCGGCGGCATCAGGGGATGGTCTATGGCGTGGCTTGGCACTTTCTGCGCAATGCCGCCGAAGCCGAAGAGCTGTCGCAGGAGGTTTTTCTGGCGCTTTACCGCCATCGGGCAAAGATCGTGTCGGCGGAGCATCTGGCGGCCTGGCTGCGCCAGGTGGCCAGCCGCAAATGCCTAGACCGCAGGCGCCGGCCGGCGATGCAGGAATTGCCCCAGGAGTTGACGGCGCCGGATTCAGGATCCGCCGATCCCTGGATCAGTCAAAAACTGCAGAATCTGGTGGCGGAGCTGGCGCCGCATCCGCGCCTGGTCATCATTTTGCGCTACCAGCAGGAAATGACGCCGGAGGAAATTACCCGAGCCACAGGCTTTCCCCTGGCCACCGTGAAAAGCCATCTCCGCCGCAGCCTGGCCCGGCTGCGGCAGCAATGGAATGAAGCAGGAGCACCGGTATGAAGCACCCCGAAACAGATTCTCATCGCCGCTACGAACTGGACCCCGAGGCCGAATTTGACCGCCAGTTGCGGCAGGCCCTGAAGCCGCCCCATCCGTCGCTGGGCCTGGCCGCGCGGATTGCCCGCAAGGCGGTGACACTGCCGCCCGAGCCGGCCGCACATGTGGTTCGCTGGGGCTGGCCGCCGCGCTGGCGCATGGCCTGGGCCGCGCTGGGCTTGCTGATCATCGGGCTGGGCGCCGGTTACTGGCAGCTGCATTTGCGCCGGCTGGCGCGGGAACGCCAGGCGCTGCATGAAGCGAATTACGCACTGCGCTTCACCCGCAAGCAGATGCGCAGCATTTTGCTCGAAGCCGTACCCCGCATTCGTTTGAACTCACAACTCTGATTACCTGGAGATTTTTATGAAGAAACGCATCCATCAAAAATATCTTGCCGCCGGCGCGGCGATCGCAATACTCTCGCTGACCGCCGGGCTGCGGGCGCAAACGGCCGAGCCGGGCCGGCTGGTGCTGCATCTGCCCGCCAGCTTATCCCGTCTGGCCAGCAAGGTCAGCCGCGTGAATGTGGACGGGCCGCTCCTGCAAATGGCGGCCTCCAGCGATCATGATCCGCAGTCACGGCAAATGCTTTCGCGGCTGAAAGGCGTTTATATCCGGGATTACAAATTTGCCCATCCTGGTCAGTATTCGCCTTCCGTCCTCAATGGAATCGTGCGCCAGTTGCATGCTCCCGGCTGGCAGATCATCGTCAGCTCGAGCGATAAAACCGGTAAACAGGCCTGGATCGCCGTACGCCGCAACTCGGAAATGATCACTGCCCTGGCCATCGTCGCCGCCAAACCCACCGATCTGGCCATTGTGAATGTGGTCGGGCCGATTGACCTCAGTCAGCTGGGGGCGCTGGGGGGATTGGGAAACCTGGGCAAACTTGGGGCTTTGGGCAAACTGGCCGGTCCCAAGGGCCATCCCGCCCTGCAACACCGATAAACCGCAGTGCGGATTTTAACTAGCTTTCGGGAAGCCAGCACTGGCTTCCCGATTTTTTTTTATACCGTCCATAAGCCGAGCGAGGGCGTGTTGACGAAATAAATTTTCTCGCCATCCGGAAGCGTGTTCCAGCCGGTTGAGAGCGCGGAAGGGTTATAGCGCGCCAGCGCGGCTTGCGGATCGGCCCAGGCAAAATGAACGCTTTCCACCTCTTTTTGGCTTAATTTCCCGGCCGCGTAGCGGATCGTAAACCGTCCCTCCGACGAGCCGTTCATTAAATGCGCGGCGGCCAGGCCAAGATCGTGCAGCACGGGATCATCGCGATAGGCCGCCATGGCTCGGGGCGTTCCGCAGTAGCCATATTTGCGGATCATGGCATCCACCTCCGGTTGCTCGCCGAAGCGCTCGACGCCCGGCGCCAGCACCAGCAGCTCGCCGCCGTTGGCCATCGCTTTGCGAATGCGGTAAATGGCTTTATTGGCCACCCAGGTGCTGCGGAACTCATCCGGCTGCATGAATGCCACGGCTTTGGCCAGTGGCTGGTGAAGGCGGGTGATATTGTGCCGGGCCGAGGCGCGCGCGGCCTCCAGGTAGGTTTCAAGATCATCGCCCACAAACACACCGCGGGTTTCCAGCCTGCCGGCCGCGCCCAGACCCAGCACCAGCAGCAGATATACATCGGGCAGGCGGGCCAGGAAATGCTCTTCGGCCCAGTTGAAGCAGGCGCGCACAGGCGAGATTTCGCGGCCCAGATTGTTTTCAATGCCCACCGCGGCCGAGGCCATGTGCGCAGCGCTGATGGATTCTTTTCCGCCCAGACCGATAAAGTAATTTTTGTTATGGCTGGCAAAGCCCAGCACCTCGTGCGGCACCACGTGACCGATGTGCACGATCAGGTCCCAGGATTCTTCCATCAACGGATGGTTCAAATCCACCGGAATCTCCCAGTCAGCGCGGCCGCCGGTCAGCTCGCTCACCACCCGCGCCGGAATCGCGCCTACCCGGGTCACGCCCTGGCGCCAGTCGTGGGCATGAATGCGGGCGTGGGGCACGGAACCAAACATGACGCGGTTTTCGGCCTCGCTGTGCGGCTGATGCTGGCCCAGGGTGGGAATAACGTGGGTGTCGCAGCCGCTGCCCAGCTGCTGATACAGCAATTCGGTCCACCGGCCCGCCCCCGAATGCATGCGGGTAAGATCGGGAGGCAGCAGCAGGGCGCGGCGGGGTGATCGCCCAAAACGCGCGCGGGCCTGCTCCAGCAATCGGGCGGCGAGCCCGGGGAATTCAGCGGCGGAAATGGCTTCGGCTTCGTGGGTAAACCAGGGCATGGTGGAATCTCGCGGCGGAAATAAGTTTTTGAAATTTCAGTATAAAAGACGCTCCCCATGGCTTCGCCGCGCGCGGCCATGATTTTATCTAAAGCCGCGATTTAGAACCTGTCTTCCTAAAGCCATGTGCAGTAAAGTTTACACTATGCATGCGACTTTTCTTTCGCTCGGGCCCATTTGCCGGCATAGCCGGCAATTGGGCACCCCTCCGCCAAACGCGCGGAATTGTTTCGCTGGAAAAGCCGCATACCTACCCTGATTTGATGCTATGCACCATTTATGAGACAGGTTCTAGCATCAGGCGTGCGGATGAATCTGCGATATAGTAGTGAATATCACTATTTTGAGGGCAGCATGGAAAAGGCCGTATCCGCGGCGGAAGCCAACCGGAAATTCTCGCAACTGCTGCACGGGGTTCGGCAGGGCCACAGTTATATCGTGACCCACCATGGAAAACCCGTGGCGAAAATCTCGCCTGCCGCGGCGCCTGAAGATGTAAAACTCAAAGCCCGGAAAGCGCTCCTCGACCGTCTTCGCCGCCAACCCGCGGTGAACATTGGCCGCTGGACCCGGGAGGAATTGTATGAGGACGGTTAATTAAGAGTCGCGCTGGATACAAACATTCTGGCCTATGCGGAAGGGGTTAACGGCGTCCGGATGAAGCGTGCGGCGCTTCATCTTTTAAATCAATTACCGCCGGCC
>JAKAZV010000001.1:0-34474 GCA_021826505.1 Acidobacteriota bacterium
ATGAAAGTCAACATTTTCAAGCAGCGTCGCGTTCCGGGCGTTGATGGTGTCGGAGAACATGAGACTATCCAGCGGCGAGACGCGGACCGTCCAATAGGTACTTTCATCGGTGTGCGGGTTCAGCGCAGTGTAGGGCGTGCCGACGGTCACGGTCTGCACCGCGCCATGAATCGCCAGCCAGGAAACCGGGTGATAATCGAGGCCCAGAATCGGCCATGCCGTTTTGATCCGGTGCGTCAGGGTCGGATCCGCGACTCCCTGGCTTAAAAATTCGATATCATCTTTCATCAGCCGCACGCCCGGGCGGATCTGAACCGATGGCCATGGGTTGAGCAGCAGGCTCAGATCGAGTTGCTGCTGGCCCATGCGCCATTCATTGGTTTGCGTATCGGAATACGGGGTGGTGGTGTCGAACAGCGAGGTTTCTGCCGCGACCGCCGTCGTGTCGATGCGGCTATAGCGGTAGTCAGCGAGAAACGCCGCCCACGGCAGCAGTTGCCAATCCAGGCCCTGCGTGGCGATCTGCTCCGGCGAACGGAGATTGGCCCGTGACGAAAGCGCGACGCTATAAGGCTGCGGATTCGCGCCGGAGGGCAGGACAGACGCCAAGCCATTGAATTCCATGTCGAGCGCCGCCGGGCCGGTGTAGTGATAGGCCATATAGGATCCGTGCCAGCGCAGTTCCGGAAACAGATCGCCGGAATAGGACGTTTCGAGCAAGGGCGAACTCCGTTGAATCGCTTCGACCCAGGAAGCATGCGAGAGCGGTTGATTGCGCGTCGTCGGATCGTCCACGTTGATCGACAGTTCCGGCGACTGCAAGTTCACCCCATTGATCGCTTCTTCATAGCGATCAAACCCCAGCATGACGCGGACATTCCAGCTATGATAGGAATCTTCGATTCCAGCCCGGATACGCTGGTCGGATTCATCGATGGGGGCCGACATGAGAAATGGATTGCCACGCGCATAGAATCCCCACGAACCCGGCGCTCCATAGAAATCCAGCGAGCGCGTGGTTTCATCCCAGCCGCTTCTCAGGCTGCTGTCATAGAGAAACCGCAGGCGCAGACGCCGCGTCAGATGGACCGCAAGATCGACGTGGCCCACCTTGCGCACGGTGGAATAGGCATGATTGGGCGTGAGCCCATGAAAGCCGCCGGCGATGGCCGCCATATCGTCCTCGCCCCAGGTGAAATAACTCTGGCGAAAGTTCACCCGCAGGTCGTAAACACCCGTCTTGTGAACGGTGAGCTGACCAGTCGGGAATGGATCGTTCCCGATGCCGCTCAGGGTGAAAGAAAATTGATCCGCCCAGGGATTATTTCCCGTGCGGCTTCTGCCGAACAAATCGAAATCGGATAACCCAAGCCCCTTCCGCAAATCGAGCAAGCTGCGGAATACTTCACCGTTACCGTGGGTATCGAGGAAGCGCACCGAGGATCCAAAATCTCCCTGGACGGCAAAATCACTCCATCCCGTTCCGATTTCCGGCGCCTGCTGGGCCGAAGCCGTGGCTACACACCAGAAGAGCGCCGACAGAAGCAGCCCAATCACTCTCGCCCGTGCCAGCATGAGTTTCCTCCCCTTCTGGATGCGGAGCGGTTGGTTGGCCGCTCCGCACCCGGTTCACTTCAACAAGTACGGATCGGTATTCGAGCCGTGCACGGCCACGTGGCAGCGCACGCAATCTCCCCGCGTCTGGAAACCGAGCCGCCCATGCGGCACGTTGTCGGCATGCGGGGCAAGGTGACATTCCAGACACAGGGTCCGGGTATCACGCCGTTTCAATAGCAGCCGATTGACGCTGCCGTGAGGTGTGTGACAGGCCAGACAGCCGGTGACGAACGAGGCTGGATGTTCATAGACAAAGGGGCCGCGTTTGCCGGGATGGCATTTAAGGCATCCGGCCTGACCGATGCGCGCGTTAAAAAGGCCATGTGGGACTCTGCTATGAGGGTTATGGCAGCTGGAACAACTCAGCAATCCCTCAGGCACGCGATGATGCACAGGCAAGGCAAATTGCGCGCGCACATCGCCGTGACAGGTGTAGCACAGAACCGGCTCGGGCTGTTTCAGCATTCCATCGCGCAGCCAGGTGAGCTCTTCCGGCCGCTGTGGAACTTCATACAGCATGGCCAATGCCGGCTGCGGCGCAGCATGGATCGGCACAATGTCATCGGTCAGATGCGAGGTGTGGCACCCGGAGCAATCGACGCCGTTGAGCAGATGGGTCGAGTGTTCAAATCCCGCCTGGCGAGGGCCGCTGGCGTGACAGTAAAGACAATGCTCCGCGTTCTCGCGCGGCGAGGCATGAAAGCCGAAAATGAGCCGGTTCGCCGCCGCCGTTTTGGCATCGTCGCCATGGGCCGCCCGCTCCGCCCGCGCATGGGCGCGGCCGGGGCCATGACAGGTTTCGCAGCTCATCAGAGGCTTGCCATTGGGCGCGCGCAGCCGCGCGTGCGGGGTCTTAAGAAACTCCACCACCTCGGCCTTATGACAAGACTTGCAATCGCGGATGCTGGCCGATTCGAAGGCGGGAATCGCCGCCGGATGGCGCCAAGCCACCGAGGCGGCATGATGAACGCCCGGCGTGGTTTGCGCGAAGACAAAGGATGAAAGTGATACCAGGGTTGAGAAGACAAGTCGAAGCGCGAAGCCAGTGGATATTTTCATTCCATCACCGCCTTGCTTCTTGCACGTGACTTACCAAAACTTCTTGCCCGATCCAAGCCTGCATTGCTCGCCGCGGCGGCTTTTTCCCGCCGCATATTCACCATATCCGGCGTGCCGTGATGAGCCAATGATTTGTAATATATCTCAGCATGGGGTACGCAAATACTGGTGTGAGCGGCGTCATAGGCGGGTATAACCGGCATCAAAGACTCATCTGCGCCCGCATGCTCGGATAGGTATATGCAGACAGTTCCGTCAGAAAGGATAACGATGCGGACTCGTCAGTTGGGGCCAGGTATGCTGCTGCTGGGAATTTTGAGCG
Source organism: Acidobacteriota bacterium (assembly GCA_021826505.1). Lineage (GTDB taxonomy): Bacteria > Acidobacteriota > Terriglobia > Terriglobales > SCQP01 > JAKAZV01. Next base: position 2,999 of record JAKAZV010000001.1, read on the forward strand.
CCGGACTGCCGGCGCAGGTCCGGCTTTCCGGCCGAATCCGGATTCCTCCGCCCGCAACGACCCGCCTGCCGGGCGTGCTGATGGCGCCGGCGGCGCTGCCGGCGGCGGTGTATTTGCTGCCGGAGCGGCCGACGGCGGCTCTGCCGGGCAGCCAGGATTCATATCTGATACGGGTCGTCTGGAACCACTTTCAACCCGCCCTGCGGGTGGTGCCGGCCGGCGCGAAGGTGGTATTTGAGAACCAGGGAACCATCAATGTTTCGCTTCAACTGTTGCGGCTGCGCGGGCAGCGGCTGTTCGAGGGACACTGCGCCATCTGTCATGGCGCCAATGGCGAGGCGATGACCCCGGTCGGCTCCAGTATGCGGCCGCATGCCTTGAATCTGACCGCGCCGGCGATTCAGGCCAGGAGCGAATCCCAACTGGCGCAAATCGTATGGCACGGCATTGCCGGCAGCGGCATGCCGCGCTGGCATCGCGTGCTCAGCTACGCCGAACTGCGGCGCATTGTGCACTACGTCAAACAACTGCCGCAACTGGATGCGGGCACCGAGCTGCCGCCGCGGGGCGCGGCCGCGCGCCGGGCGCGCGGCTGGCGGAATGAATCGTTGGGCATACTGCGGCCAAACGCAACCCTGGTCCGCCGCTTTCCCAGCCTGGGCATTTATCCGGTGCGCATCGCCGGCCAGAACGGCGAGCGGGGCTACATCCTGGTGGCGCCGAGCTCCTACTGTAACGTGACCAACGCACAAGGTTATTACCGGCTTCCGCCGGCGCCGCCCGGCCGCTATCAACTGGTGGTATGGCATCCCGGCAACCCGGCGGAAACCCGAATCATTGAACTGCATGGTGACAAACAAATAAGTCTGAATCTGCATTGATGTTCCGCTCCGGAAACGGAGCGGGATCAAGCTCAGGAGGGCCACGATTTATGAATGCTCATTTTCCCAAACGGTTAGGATTCCTGATCACTGTCTCAACTCTACTGATGCTGTGCCTGTGGTTCGCCCCCATGCTTCCGGCGAGGACTACAGGCGCCGATAGCGCTCAGATTCGCCTCGGCCGAAAAGTATTCATGTCCCGATGCGCAGTCTGTCATAAGGCGGACGGCACCGGGCAGAGCTATCTCGGTCCCAAAGCCAACCTGCACCGCCGGGTGGTGCAAAAAAAACCTGATGCCAAGCTGGCCGCTTTTATTAAAAAAGGCTATCCGCCCATGCCGGCCTGGGAAGGGGTGCTGACGCCGGCGCAGCTTCGGGCGGTCATCCGCTTCCTACGGACATTTAAGCCGGCAGGCGGGAAATGACGCACCTCGGGGCGGCGGAGACAAGGGTTTTTTGACGCGGGCTGTGGGCTTTCACCCAGCGGCCAGACGCTGCAGCCGTATTTTATTTGAGTTAAAAAGAGCGGCCGTGCTCAGGCGTCTTTCAGCATTTGCAATGCGCGCGGTTTAATCAATAGAAAGCCGTTGCCCCGCCGCCGCAGGATGCCTTGCCTGCGCAGATCAGACAGAATCCGGCTGACGGTTTCGCGCGAGGTGCCAATGCTATCGGCAATGTCCTGCTGAGTCAGCGGAAGATTGACCAGCGTGCCCTGGGGGTTGTCCTGGCCGTGTTCCAGGGCGTGGGAAAGCAGCAGTTCGGCTAAGCGGGCGCCGACATGACGATGCAACGTCAATATGCGGGTGTGTTCCCAGGATCGCTGCAACTGCAGGGCGAGAGCCTCGATAATGGTCCGGTAGTTGTTGGGATGGTCGGCTAAAAACGCCAGAAACTGCGCGCGCGGGATGAAGCTGATCTGGCAGGGCAGCAGAGTTTCCGCGCTGACCGGATAGGGGCTGCCGCTGAGCGAACTGCTGATGCCCAACACCTCGCCCCGGCCGACACGGCGTAAAATTACCGTGGCGCCTTGCGCGGAATGGGCGAAGGTCTTGATTTCTCCCGAGCAGATCACATAGATGCCGCGCGCCGGCTCACCTTCAAAAAACAGCACCACGCCGCGCGGATACCAGGCGGTCTGGCGAATCTCGAGCAATTTGGTCAGCTCCGCTTTCTCGAAATGGCCGAGAAAGCAGGTATCGGCGCTGGCGCAACCGTCACAGCGCGGAATGGTTGAATGGCCGGCTGCCCTGGTAGCAGCAGCGCTCGTTACCTGCGTGCGCTCTGTTGCCCGGGTGATAGGTTTTTGCACCATAGAATCCCCTTTACAGCCGCTGGCCGGCGTCCCTGCCTGATCCGTCCCTGGTCACCGCAGGGTTCCAGCCATGGTCCAAACGGACTTGATAACGATCATGCACTTGTGTTGCCAAAGTCATCCAGATGTCTCGGTAGGCATGGCGCGCCGCCATATTATTTAGCGGGCAAATGGGGTCCAGGTGTCATTTACTGGAGTTACAGCACTGGGTGATGTGCATCACAGGATGGCATGGCGGAAGAAATGCGGCTGCGCCCGAAAAGGCTGTTCGCTTGAAACCGGCGGCAGGTTGCGTAAGCGAATTGGCATAGAGTTGAGCTTGCATGCATGGCTCAGATGACGGAAAATAAAGAAGACCGATCTTCGTGGGGCTGTGGCGCAGCTGGGAGCGCGCTTCAATGGCATTGAAGAGGTCGCGGGTTCGACTCCCGCCAGCTCCACCAAATCTCTCCGATTCTTTTCCATCCCGTGCCGCGCGCGCCGCAGCTTGAATGTAGTTTGAGCGAAGCCCGCGAAGGCGTACGCGCGCTCTGCCGGGAACGTCCCGAACCGGTAAAAGCAGAATCCGTGCCCCTGGCCGCGGCCGCGGGCCGCTATCTGGCCGCACCCATAGACGCCGACCGCGACCAGCCGCCGTTTGATCGTTCCCTGCGCGACGGCTACGCCGTGCGCGCTTCTGAAGTGCGCCCGGGGCAACCTCTGCCTGTGCGCGGGTTGGTGGCGGCCGGCCAGGAGGCCGCGCAGTTACCCCCTGGCGCTTCGGTCGAAATCATGACCGGCGCGGCCGTGCCCGAGGGCGCGAACGCGGTCTTGATGCTGGAGCATGCGGAAGCGCGAGCGGAGGGCATCATCCCCAGCCGTTCGATCAGTTCCGGCGAGAATATTGCGCCGCGGGGCAGTGAAGCCCGCGCCGGCGATGCCATTCTTGCACCCGGCCAAATGATTTCCGCGATGGGCGCGGCTTTACTGGCGGCGCTGGGGTATGCCATGGTTCCGGTCCGGGAACGGCCGCAGGTCGCGATACTCTCAACCGGCAATGAGGTTGTTGAGGCGGAGAACCATCCCCAGCCAACCCAGATCCGCAATTCCAATGGCCCGGCTCTGGCGGTGCTGGTGGAACAGTCCGGAGGATTGGCCTGGCGGCTGCCGATCATTCGCGATGAGATCAAGGAGTTGCGGCAAGCCCTGCGTGATACCGCCTGCGCGCCGCTGATCCTCATCACTGGAGGAGTTTCCCGCGGCCGTTTTGATCTGGTGGAAGAGGCTCTGCTCGAAATCGGAGCCACGATCATTTTCGACGCGGTCAGAATTCGCCCCGGCCGGCCGGCGGTATTGGCAAAGTTGCCGGGAAACAACGGCAATGCACCCCGGTTGGCATTCGGGTTGCCAGGGAATCCGATCAGCGCCATGCTGGGCTTCAGATTATTGGTGCAGCCGGCGCTGGCCTGGCTGGCCGGGGCGGACGAGCGCGCCTGGGATTGGCCCGGACGGGAATGTTGGCTGGCCAATGCCTGGCACGGCTCGGCCAGTAACCTGACACAGTTTTTACCTGTGCGTGGCATCAGGCATGGAGACAAAAACCTGATGGAACTGGTTCCGTACCATGGTTCCGGCGATCTGACCGCCGCGTCCCGGGCCGAAGGCTGGATCATGATTCCGGAAAACACGGAAAATCTGCCGTCCTCCAGCCCGGTACAATTTGTTCCATTCTAAAATCGAGTCAGATTTTCAAAAGCAAGGATCATGGCAGAGGAAATCATTGATCTGCGGCATTTTCGCTCGCGTCAGCTCGATCCGCTCTGGAACGAGCAGGCCCGGGAATGGCGCCGCGATCTGCGCTGGGATTACGCCAGCACTCTGACCCTGGTGCGGCAATATGTGGAAAGCCGTCTGCTCTCGGGCTATGTACTGACCGGCAACGGACGCGAACCCCTGGGCTACGGCTTTTTTATCTATGATTCCGGCAAAGGCATTATCGGAGATCTGTATATTCGCCCCGAGATGAGGACCGAGGCTCGCTCGAACCGTTTGCTGGAGGCTATGCTGGAAACCCTGCAATCCACTCCCGGCCTGCGGCGGATTGAGGCGCAGATCATGCCGTATCAGCCGGCCGAACTGGAACTGGTCTTCCGCGCCGCCGGCTTTGCGGCTCACCGGCGCAAGTTCATGGTTCAGCCGCTCGAAGCCGCGCCGGCTGACAGCCCGGTCCAGGGGCTTGCACCCTGGTCGGGCGAAGCCATGGATGCCGCCGCCCAATTGATTGTGGAGGCATATACCGGCAGCGTGGATGCCGTCATTAATGATCATTACCGCACCCGGGCCGGAGCCGTGCGATTTTTGCACAATCTGGTGCGTTTTCCGGGCTGCGGATTCTTTGATACCGGCGCTTCCTGGATGGCGATGGGGACGGACCGGCTGAGGGGCCTGATTTTATGTTCCCGGGTCATGCCCGACGTGACTCATATCACCCAACTCTGCGTCTGGCCTGGCGCCCGGAGGCAAGGTCTGGGCTGGCAGCTTCTGCTACAAGCACGCGTCGCATTGTGCCGCAGCGGCTGCCAGGCCTGGTCCCTGACGGTCAGTGCGGAAAATTCCGCCGCCTTGCGGTTATATGAAAGGTTTGGGTTCGATACCCTGCGCGAATTTGATGCTTATGTCTGGGAGCGATGACCGAAGAACCTGGCCGCGTAATCTTCAATCGGCGAAAGCGTGGTCGAGCAAAGCCTGCTGTTCTTTCTGGTGGCGGCGGAGCGAGCCGGTCGCGGGGCTGGCCGCTTCCGTCCGTCCGATATATTGAATATTGCCTTTGTGCAGCGCCGGCCAGCGCTGGGTCACATAATTCCAGGCGCCCATGTTCTCAGGTTCTTCCTGAACCCAGCGATATGCTGCCTCCTGGGGAAATCCAGACAGGGCGGATTTGAGGCTGGTCTGCGGCCAGGGATAGAGCAGTTCCACCCGCACGATCGCGGTCGTTGAATCGTTGCGTTCCCGGCGCCGGGCAGCGAGTTCGTAGTAGATTTTGCCGCTGCACAGCAGCACCCGGCGGCAATGGGCATCCAGAACACTCGTTTCGGTTTCACGCAGCACAGGCGCAAATCCCGACTGAATGAATTCGGGAAGGGAACTCGCCGCGGCAGTTGAGCGCAACAGACTTTTAGGCGTAAAGATCACCAGCGGCCGGCGGGTTTCAGGGGCGGAAGCGCCGGAGAGCCCCTGGCGGCGCAGAAGATGAAAATACTGGGCCGATGTGGTGCAGTTGGCAATGCGCAGATTGTTTTCCGCGCAGAGTTGTAAAAATCGCTCCGGCCGGGCGCTTGAATGTTCCGGCCCCTGGCCTTCATAGCCGTGCGGCAAGAGTAAAGTGATGCCGCTGGTGCGGCCCCATTTCGAATAAGCCGCGGCCAGAAACTGGTCAATCATGACTTCAGCGCCATTGGCAAAGTCGCCGAACTGGGCCTCCCATAAAACCAGAGCCGTGGGATGAATGGTGGAATAGCCATATTCAAAGCCGAGAGCGGCTTCTTCCGAAAGCAGGCTGTCGTGGACGGCGAAATCGGCCTGGCGCCCGGGCAGGTGTTCAAGCGGAGTGTACAAATCGCCGCTATGGTAGTCGGCCAGAGTGAGATGGCGCTGGCTGAAGGTGCCGCGGGCGGTGTCCTGCCCGGTCAACCGGATGGGCACTCCATCGAGGAGCAGACTGCCAAAGGCCAGCGATTCGGCCAGGGCCCAGTCCACGGCTTGGGCATCGGTCACCGCCCGCGTGCGCTTTTCCAGCCAGGGTTTCAGCTTGGGATGAATGACAAAGCCTGCGGGCGTCGCAGCCAGGCCGCGGGCAATTTCGCGCAGACGATCCGCCGGCACGGCCGTGACCGGAGCCGCGGATGGCGAAGCATGCGGGGCCGCTAAGCCGGCGGTGTGTGGCGCCGCGGAAGAGGCCGGGTGCGCGGCGGGACGAGCGTCAAGCTTGTCGCGTTCGGCCGTTAAGATGGCATCCGCTTCCCCGGGCGCCAGAATTTTTTCGCGCTCCAGTTGTGCGGCATAAATGGCGCGGGGCGTGGGGTGGCTTTCAATATTGCGATAGAGAACCGGCAGGGTCAGGCTGGGATCATCGCCTTCATTATGACCGTGGCGGCGATAGCAGACGATATCCACCACGACGTCGCCGTGGAATTCGTTGCGATAGTCGAAGGCCAGATGCAGGCCGCGCGCGACCGCTTCGGGGTCATCGCCATTGACATGGAAGATGGGCGCCTGCACCATGCGGGCCACGTCGGTGCAGTACAGGCTGGAGCGGGCCGCGCCCGGGGCGGTGGTAAAGCCAATACGGTTGTTGACGATGATGTGCAGGGTGCCGCCTACGGCATAGCCATCCAGTTGCGACAGGTTCAGGGTCTCCGCGACCACGCCCTGGCCGGCAAAGGCGGCATCGCCATGAATCAGCACCGGCAGCACGCGGCGGCCCGCCGCGTCATCCAATAATTCCTGGCGCGCTCGCGCCGCGCCTTCCAGCATGGGATCCACCGCTTCCAGATGGCTTGGGTTGGGCGCCATCCAGAGCCGCATTTCGCGATCCTGGCCGCGGTAAATGCCTTCGGCGCCGAGATGATATTTGACGTCGCCCGAGCCCTGCACGCTTTCAGGATCGATATCCTCGAAGCGGGAAAGCATGGCCGCCATGGACTGGCCGATGATATTGACCAGCACATTCAAACGCCCGCGATGGGCCATGCCAAGCAGCACTTCTTCCATGCCCTCGGAGGCGGCGCGCGCCAGCAGGCCGTCGAGCGCGGGTATCAGGCTGTCGGCGCCTTCCAGGGAAAAACGCTTATGGCCGATATAGCGCGAATGCAGCAGCCGCTCGAAGGCTTCCGCGGCGGAGAGTTTTTCCAGCAGCCGGCGTTTTTGCGGCGCGGCCAGCGGCCAATGACCCTGCGCCGGCTCCAGCCGGCGCTGCAGCCAAAGCCGCCGGTCCAGATTTTGAATATGCATGTACTCGCAGGCCAGGGTGCCGCAGTAGGTGGCGCGCAGGACATTTAAAATGGTCCGCAGTGTCTGCATCGGCGGGCCGGTCTCGGCGGGCTCGCCGGATAGAGAAGTCAGGAATTTACGGTCGTAATCCCACAGGCTCAGCCCGTAATGGCCGGGATCGAGTTCGGGATGCTCGGGCGCGGCCGTGGCCAGCGGATCCAGTTGCGCCAGCAGATGGCCCCGCACCCGGTAGGCATGCACAAGCTGCAATACCGCCGCCTGCTTGCGCACGGCTTCAAGATCATGGCCGCCGAGGCCAATGGCCCCCGGGGAGGCGTCACGCGACCAGCGTACGGCATGGAAGGGAAGATCGAGCTGGCGGAAGAGGTTCTCGTGAAAATCATCTTCGCCGAGCAGCAAGGCGGAGATGGTGGCCAGGAATTCGCCCGATTCGGCGCCCTGCAGAATGCGGTGGTCGTAGGTGCAGGTCAGGCTCATGACCTTGCCCACGCCCAGGGCATGCAGCGTGTCTTCCGGCATGCCTTCAAAGCCGCTGGGGTATGCCAGTGCGCCGGCGGCGATGATGGCCCCCTGGCCCGGCATCAGACGCGGCACCGAGGCCTGGGTGCCCAGAGTGCCGGGATTGGTCAGGGTCATGGTCGCGCCGCGCAAGTCGGCCGGCGCCAACTGGCCCTGCCGGGCGCCTTGAATCAGGCGGTCGGTTTCAGTGACGAAATCGGAAAAATTTAAAGTTTCGGCCTGATGCAGCACCGGAACCAACAGCGTGCGTCCGCCGCCGCGAGCCGCCACATCCACCGCCAGTCCAAGGTGCACATGCCCTGGATCGAGGCGGGCCGGCTGACCCTCCCATTCGCCATAGGCGCGATTCATGGCGGGATGCCGCTGCAGGGCCCGTAAAATGGCCCACGCCAGAATATGGGTCAACGACAGCTTGCGCCCGCGCGGCGCCAGTTGCTGGTTCAGCAAGCGCCGATTCTCCTCGGCCAGCCGCATGGGAATTATGCGCTGGGAAGTCGCGGTTGGAACCGCCAGACTGGCGGCCATGTTCAGGGCAATACGCGCGGCGGCGCCCCGGAGGGGTTCGGGACGGGCTTCAGCGCCGGGTTCCTGGGGTGATTGAATCACGCCCACGCCCGGCGCCGCTCCTACGGCGGACAGGGCCGGTATAGAGCCGGCCTTATGCCCATTGGTCGTCCCGGCCAGGGCTGCTTCAAAAGCCTCACGCCAGCTTGAGGGCACGGCCTGCGGATTGCTGGAAAAGTCGCGAAACAGCTCTTCGGCAAATCCTTCGTTCGGCCCTAATGCCGCTAAATAGGCGCGAATGCGATCGTCTAAATTTACGCTTGCCACCCTTCCAGTATAGCGAGGGCGAAGATGTGAAGAAGCGAAGAAGCAGAGTAAAGAATGGGTCGGGCGGGTGGGTACGATTTGAGTGCGCGCAGAGCAATATCGTCTGGAAGCGATAAAATACAAGCCAATGGCAACGGCGGATTCCCAAACCCTGATCCTGGCGCTGACCGGCGCCAGCGGCATCGCGCTGGGCCGCATGGCCTTGCAATACCTGGCTGCCGATGCCAGGGTGGGCCATATTTACCTGGTAATTTCCGATCACGGCCGGCGGGTGATGTGGGAAGAACTGGGCGAGCGTCCCGCCAGCGGCCAATCTCTGCCGGATTTTCTGCTGTGCGGCGGCATCGGACGGGAAAAAATCGAATGTCTCGATCCGCGCGATATCGGCGCCGCCATCGCCAGCGGCTCTGTTGCCCATCAAGGCATGCTGATTCTGCCCTGCAGCATGGGTACGCTGGCCGCCATATCGCACGGATTATCCGATAACCTGATCGAACGCGCGGCCGATGTTTGCCTGAAGGAGCGCCGGCGTCTGGTGCTGGCGATTCGGGAAACTCCGTTCAACCTGATCCATCTGCGTAATATGCTGGCCGTAACCGAGGCGGGCGCAACCGTTTTCCCCATCATGCCCGCATTTTACGACCGCGCGGTCACGCCCGAAGACGGCATGCGGCAGTTTGTGGCGCGGGTGCTGGCACATTTCCAGCTTGACCCGGCCGGGATGTTTCGCTGGCCGGGCGGCGAAGCAAAATGATGCGATGCGGGTGAAACCGCTTCAGGGCTTCAGGATGATTTTGCCGTAACTGGCGCGGCTTTCCAGCAGGCGGTGAGCCTCGGCGGCTTCGGCCAGCGGATATACGGCGCCGATCACAGGCTGAACCTTTTTACGGCGGGCATATTCCAGCAGTTCGTCCATGGCCATGGAAACCGCTTCCGGCGATTGCAGCAGGCTGCGGAGATGCAGCGCGTGGACACTCAAGCTGTTGGCAAACAACTGGCCCAGATGCAATTGGCCGGGGTCGCCGCTGAGGGCTCCATAGACGATTAAACGGCCCAGCGGCCGCAGGAGCTCCAGATCGGCGGCCAGGGTGGCGCCACCGACACTTTCGAGAATAATGTCAATGCCGTCTCCGCCCGACTGCTCGCGCACGGCATCGCGGTAGTTGTAATCGGAGCTTTCGATGACGTGCTCCAGGCCGGACTGGCGCAGCCACTCGGCTTTTTCCGCGCTGCTGGTGATGCCGAAAATTTCGGCTCCCATCTGGCGGGCCAGTTGCGCCGCGGCGGTGCCAACGCCGCCCGCGGCGGCCTGAATCAGCAGCTTTTCATCCGGTTTCAGGTCCGCCATCCAGAGCGCGTAATACGCCGTAAGATAGGTGACGAGAAAACCCGCCGCCTGTTCGGCGCTGAGCTCGGTGGGGTAGGGAAAAGCGAGAGCGTCGGGCACCAGGGCGTACTCGGCATATCCGCCCCGCTCGACAATGCCCATAATGCGCTTGCCCTGGTGAGCGCCGGAGACCGCAATGCCGGACACCTCCAGCCCCGGGACAAACGCAGGTTGCGGGCCGCCGGGATAACGGCCGGTACGCATCATGCAATCGGCGAAGTTGACCCCGATCGCCTCAACTTTGACCAGCCCGAAGCCAGGCTCCGTGGCGGGCGTGGGTGCTTCGCTATACTTGAGTACTTCGGGACCGCCGTAAGACTCAACTGTGATGACCTTCATGCCGCGCCTTTCCTGAAACCGAATGTTTTCAACCACAAACGTTCATTGTAAGCTGGGGTTCGCGATGGAAGCAAAGGAATCCTGCATGAGCCTGGCGGAAAAAGCTCAAAAGCCCCCGCGGGCACGGGTTTGCTTATGGAGCTGAAACCCATTCCGACACCGGCGGATGCGGGCGCCATCCGGGCCGGCGTGTCCCTTGCGCCTAACTCGCCAACCCGACGGAAAAAAGTCATGATTTTTTTGTTGATTCTCATTGCCGTGCTGCTGGAGGCTTCGGCGCAGCTTTTATATAAAGCCGGAGTCAACCAGCTCCCCCCTCCCTCGGCGCCGCTTTGGCATTTGCCCGCGCTCTGGGACTTTACCTGGAGCGCGCTGGGAAACTGGCGCGTGCTGCTGGGAATCGGGCTATATATACCTGAAGTGATTCTTTGGTGGGCGATTTTATCCAAAGTGGAGGTGAGCTATGCTTTTCCGCTCACCAGCATGAGCTATGTGCTGCTTTTGTTGATGGCGAAGTTCTTTTTGCACGAAGACATCCCTCTGGAGCGCTGGCTGGGCGCTCTGGCGGTGGTGACGGGTGTGTTTCTGATTACCCGTTCCGCCGGCGCCAGCCGGCATTAGGATCCGTAATTTTCCCGGCTGAATAGCTGAAATGGGTTAGCGTAAAGGTATGCAAAAGTCCGGCTTTCGAAGGTGGCTGGTGATCATTTGCCTGAGCCTGGGGTGGGCATTGGGTTGCGTTTCATTGTGCCAGGGACAGGAAGCCTATCCAAGCTGGCAGACGCAGGCTCCGCCTCTGACTCCTACCCCAAAGCCAGATACCGGCGCAACACCCCAGCTCATTGGCCCGCCGACGCAGACCATCCGCGCGGCCGTGAACCTGGTGGATATTCCCGTGCTGGTGCTGAATAAGCGGGGCAATGCGGAATTAGGTTTACAGGCGGGAAATTTCAGAGTGGAGGACGATGGCCATGTGCAGAAGCTGGTGGCCTTCGATAACGAAGCCCGTCCGGTATCCATCGCCATCATCATTGACACCACCGAATATGCGGCTGTGGAACAGGCCAAACGCTCCGCCTTGCTGCTGGCGAATATGGTGGTGGGCGCAAAGGGCCGGGCCGCGATTTTTGTGGCCGGAAACGATACCCGACAGGTATTGAGTTTTACCGGACGCAAACGGGCCATCATTGAAACTTTGCGATCGCTGAAGGTTGGACCTAAAGGCAACGACATTACCGAAGCCCTGACGCTGGCGGTGCTGCGGATTTCTCATCAGCCGATCGCGCGCCAGCGCGCAATTCTGGTGATCAGCCGGCAGAATCCTTCGGGCAATGAATATGCCAAGGCGATCGTGCAGGCCTCCATGTCGAATGCGACACCGGTGTTTAGAATCAAGCCCAACCGGTACAAAGCGCATCGCGTGAACCCGTATTCGCCCTCGGAACATGGCACCGGCCCGGGATCAAGCCGGGTCATACATCCAGCTTCTCCCATTGGCCGGAATGGCGCACCGGAGGCGTGTTCCTCGTGCAATGCCAATTTTGGCCCCACCATTGAACTGGCTGCCAAGGGCGCCAAAGCCGGGGTGATGACCATTTTGGGGCATTTCATCAAGCTGCGCGGCTGGAGCTACGCCTATGCCACCGGCGGTTTGAGCTATAACGCCGGCAGCAACCGCGATTTTGACCGGAAACTGGCGAGCATCGGCAATGCATTACGGGCGTTTTATCAGCTCTACTACACTCCCGTGCTGGGTCCGGTGGCTGAAGTGCATCTGGTGAAGGTGAAAGTTTATGGAGCCGGCAAAGTCCGGCAGATCGCCTATCGGCATACCTATGTGGGCGTCCCCGGCACGTGAAAAGATCCCGCTCAGGGATCAGCATCGCATAGCGGCGTTGGAACCCGCTCGGCAATCCTCAAGTACATTCGTGTGCATTCCGGTTGCTTCGCTGTTTCCGCCTGGCTCTGCTCGCTTCTCTCTGAGCGCGCAACATCATTCGACGGCGGAGGGCCGGGGCCTGCCAGACAACCCCGGCCTTCCCACTCGATATGGCTTTAATATTCTTGATGGTGGTCCCGTGGGCCGCCGCTCAACGGAATGAGGAAGTGACCGAACCGAGATCTGATCTATTGTGCAAGCCAGCCGGTTCGCGTCCTCTGGGCGTGGCTGAAAATGATGTCGCCAGCCACGTACGCTCCATGTTCAGCGCCGTGGCGCCGCGCTATGACCGGGCGAATCACCTGCTCTCGGCGGCGACCGATATCTACTGGCGGCATCAGGCGGCGCGGCGCATCGCGCGCGAACTGCCGGCCCGGGCGAAGGCGCTTGATATCTGCTGCGGCACGGGTGATATGAGCTTCGCCCTCGCCCGGCGGCTGCGCGCCGGGCAGACGTTATGGGCCGCCGATTTCAGCCATGCCATGCTGCTCGAAGCTCAGCGCAAAGCCGTCCGGCGCAAACAAGCCGGTCCGCTGGGCTGGATCGAGGCCGACGCCCTGCAATTGCCATGGCGCGACGACTCGCTGGATGCGGTGCTGACCGGGTACGGCTTTCGCAACCTGGCCGGCTATGAGGCGGGGCTGCGCGAATTTTACCGCGTGCTCAAGCCCGGCGGGAGGCTCTATATTCTGGAATTCTTCCGGCCCGAACTGCCGGTGCTGAAACCGCTGTATGAGTGGTACTTCAGCCATATTCTGCCCCGGCTCGGACATTGGCTGACCGGCCGGCGAGCGGCGTATGAGTATTTGCCACGCTCGGTGGCCCACTTTGCCACGGTGCGGGAGCTCGCAGCCTGGATGCGCCAGGCCGGCTTTGCCGATGTGGGTTTTCGCCGCCTGACCGGCGGCATCACGGCGCTGCATTGGGGGGTGAAGCAGTGAAGATAATTAGAAACAATGCGTTACGATCTATTGTTTAAAGTAATTAATTAGAAGCAGCTATTGAACGGGATTGCAGAGCAAGAGAATTACAGCTCGGCCTGGCCATTCATTTGTTTAGAATTCTGCGAGAGCTGGATTATTTCCCGCACCGCCTCCAGCGCGGCCGCCGCGGGCACGTTGCGCACGATTTCGACCGTTCCGATGTCGCGGGGCAGAACGAAATGTAAAACCCCGGAGCGCATTTTTTTATCGGTTGCGGTATGGGCCAGCACGGCGCTGGCGGTAGCCGGAATCGAAGGCAGCGGCCGCGCGGTTTTGAGGATGGTCTGGATGAGAGTGCGGGCGGTTTCAGCCCGCAGCCGGCGCAGGCGCACGGCCAAGTGGCAGGCGGCGATCATGCCCCAGGCGACGGCCTCGCCGTGGAGGAAATGGCGGTATTCCGTCGTGGCTTCGAGGGCATGGCCGAAGGTATGGCCAAAGTTCAGGATGCGGCGCAGATCGGATTCTTTTTCATCCGCGGCCACGATTTCCGCTTTGGCGCGCACGCAATCGGCGATCACCGGATCGAGCACGGCCGGCTCGCGGCGGCGGATTTCCTCGCCGCGCTGTTCAAACAGTTGATACAGTCCAGGCTGGCGGATGATGCCGTATTTGATGGCTTCGCTCAGGCCGGAACGGTATTCGCGCTCGGGCAGGGTGGTCAGGGCCTCGGGATCAATCAGCACCGCGCGCGGATGATGAAAGGCGCCAGCCAGGTTTTTTCCGGTTTTTAAATTGACTCCGGTTTTGCCGCCGATGGCGCTGTCAATCATTGCCACCAAAGTGGTCGGCAGTTGCAGCACGGAAATGCCGCGCATATAGATGGCGGCCAAAAAACCCGCCACATCACCCACCACGCCGCCTCCCAGGGCCAGAATGACGGTTCCGCGGTCGGCGCCGAGTTGCGTCAGCCGAACGGCTAAGTCCTCAACCGTGGATAAATTCTTGTAACGCTCGCCATCACGCATTTCCAGCACGTGAAAGCTTACGCCTTCCTGGCGCAGGCTGGCTTCCACGGCAGCGCCACAGTGTTTGCGGATGGGCGCGGTGGTGACGATGACCGCCCGGTTGCCTTCCTCGACGTATTTTTTGGCCAGCGTGCCGGCATGCCGCAAGGCGCCCCGCTCGATCAGGCAGGTATAGGGGTTGGCTAACTCGACGGTGATCTTTTTCACGGCCCCTCGCTGGAGCCTCAGAATAGCAGATCATCACCGGGGTTGCGGAGCCGCTATTCGGATCGCGGTTGGCCGCGTGGCCAATGCGGCCAAAGTGTGAAACCCGCAAGGGAATCCTGGCCGTGAGCCGCGCGCACAGTCAGGCCGAGTCATTTATGCGACGATTAAGCCATGGACATCCCGCGTTCCGCCCCTGGGCCCAATGCCAGGTCCGCTTGCCAGATAAAAATTCTCCTGGCCTCGGCCGTCATGTTGCTGCTCGCCTCCGCGGGACTGCGCGCACAAACCGGGGGACTGGTTCGCGCGGTGCATGGCCGCGCCGCCTATGCCTATACCGCGCATGTGGTGAGTTTTGGCGTGCGCGCGCCCGCTACTTCCGGTCATGCCCGGACCATCCGCTATATTCTGCGCGAGCTGCGGGCCGATCACGCCGGCATCGAAACCGTGCCCTATATCGCGCATACGCCGGGCGGAACTTTCCATGAGGAAGATATCGTGGCCAAATTTCCGGGCGCCGGCAAGGGGCAGGGAATTTTAGCCGTCTGCGGGCATTTCGACACCAAGATTGAAAAAAAATTCCGCTTCGTGGGCGCCAATGACGGCGGCTCCAGCACGGGCATGCTGCTGGAACTGGCGCATGCCCTGGCCGCACATCGCCTGCGCAAGCCGGTCTGGCTGCTGTTTCTGGACGGGGAAGAAGCCGTGGTGCATTGGCAGGGAAAAGATAACGACTACGGCAGCCGCCATCTGGCGCATTTATGGGTGCGCCAGGGAGTGGCGCCCCGCATTCGGGCCCTGATTCTGGTGGATATGATCGGGGATAAGGATCTGGATATTTTGCGCGAAACCAACTCGACCGGCTGGCTCAATAGCTTTATACAATCCGCGGCGGGCAAGCTGGGCTACAGCCGTTATTTTTTCCAAACCTCGAGCGCGGTCGAGGATGATCATATTCCGTTCCTGCATGCCGGCATTCCGGCGGTGGATCTGATTGATTTCACCTATGGCCCCAATAACCGGCAATCGCCCGGTCCTTACTGGCACACCGCGCAGGACACCATGAACAAGCTCAGCCCGCACAGTTTCCGCGTGGTGGGGCGGGTGGTGGCCAAGGCCCTGGAAATGCTGGCCGCGCAATAAGGATCACGCTCAGGGATCGGCATCGCAGAACGGCGTTGGAAACCACCCGGCCCCGGCTCATTTGCCCGCGGACTGGCGGGCGGCGCGGCGGTCGCGGCGCTCCTTGCCGAACAGATAAGCCAGGCCGATGCTGAGAATATACAGCGCCAGCATGGGAGTGGCGAAAACCACCATGGTGGTGATATCGGAGGTGGGGGTGATGATGGCGGCGATGATAAAAATAATTAAAAACGCATAGCGGAAGTTGCGCAGCAGAAACCGGGAGTTCACCAGGCCCATCAGCGAAAGAAATAGAATCAGCACCGGCAGCTCAAAAACCAGTCCGCTGCCCAGGACCACGGTGGCGAACAGATCGAAATATTCGTTGATCTCGATATTGGGCTGAAAATGATGCGCGTAGCCGATGAGAAAATTCAGCACCATGGGAAAGGCGAAGGCATAGGCGAATATGCCGCCGCTGATGAACAGCGCCGAGGTAAATAATACAAACGGAATAAAATAACGGCGCTCGCGGGGATAAAGTCCGGGCGAGATGAATTGCCAGACCTGGAACAGGACCCAGGGCGAAGCCAGAAACAAACCGGCGATGAGCGCCAGTTTGACATAAAGATTGAAAGGGTCAATGGGGTTGAGATAAATGAGCCGCGCGGTGAAATGATGGGCGGCCAGCGCCCGCACCAGCGGCCGGTCCATGGCCGAATAAATCTGGTTGTGGTAGTAAAAGCAGACGAGAAAACCGGCCAGCACGCCCAGCACGGAAAAAAAAATCCGCCGCCGCAGCTCCTCGAGGTGTTCGAGAAACGACATGGCGCCCTGGTTGGAAGCCGAGCCGCCTTTGGCGGCGCGCAGACGGTTAAGAATAGGCATATTTAATCAAATCAGGCAGGATCCGCGGATGAAGCCGGATCGGGATGACGGGGCGGATGTTCGGGCGGGGATGCGGCAGAAGAAACCGCGGTTTCAGCCGGAAGGGAAGCGGGATGCGCTTCCGGGCCGGCCGGGGCCGGCGGCGCCGCCCCCGCGGCAGCCTCACCGGCAACCACGCTCTCATGCTCGTCCGTCCAGTCATCAGTCGCTTCATTCAGAAATTCATCTTCCACGGCCGCATCATCTTCGCGGCTCCATTCCGCTTCGGCCAGGGCGTCTTCTTCTTCCGCGCTTTCCGCGTCCATGCCGGCGGATTCAGCGCCGGCATCGAATTCGTCCAGCTCCGAATCCCAGGCCGGGTCAAGATCGCGGCCGGTATAAGGCTCGACGGAGTCGGGCAGCAGGTCGCGATGGGCCTGGGATTCAGCCGGCGTCTCAAGATTATGGATTTCATCTTCCAGAGACTGCTTGAATTCATTGCTGGCCCGGCGCAGCTCATTCATGGTTTTCGCCACCACGCGGGCGATTTCCGGCAGCCGCTTGGGGCCGAAGACCAGCAGGCCCAGAACCGCGAAAAAGATGATTTCGGGAAAATTCATGCCTTGCAGCAGATGCCCATGCGGCGCACGGGCGAAAACCAGCAGCCTTTTCCATGATACCGAAATGTCCAACCAGCGCCAGACGTCCGGATTTCCCGCCGCATGGGGCTATGATAAAAGCAGGGAAAATCATTCCATGAGCCAGTCCGGCCGCCGTTTATTCAGGATTTTCGGCATCAATATCGAGTTTGACTATAGCTGGTTCATCATTCTGTTCCTGTTTTCACTCTGGCTGGGGGATTATTTCCGCGCCCAGCCGGGCTGGACGCCGGCCCAGGTCTGGACGGCGGCGGTGGTCACCACGCTGCTGTTTTTCGCCTCCGTGGTGGTGCATGAGCTATCCCATAGCCTGATGGCGCGGGCGCGCGGCATTTCCGTGCACAGCATCCGGCTGTTTGTATTTGGCGGCGTGAGCCAGATCGAAAGCGAGCCGCGGCAGGCCTGGGAAGAGTTCGCCATTTCGATCGTGGGACCGCTAACCAGCCTGATTCTGGGCGCGCTGCTGGTGCTGGCGGCGCGCACGCAGACGCCGCATTCCTTGCCCTGGGCCGTTACCTACTGGCTGGGCTGGATCAATATCGTGCTGGGGCTGTTTAATTTAATTCCCGGTTTTCCCCTGGATGGCGGCCGGGTATTGCGGGCCGCTCTTTGGTCGCTCAGCCATAACTTTGACAAAGCCACGCGCTGGGCGGCCAACGTGGGCAAAGGCATCGCGATTTTATTCATTCTTTATGGAATTGCCCAGGTGCTGCGGGGCGGCGATCTGGGCGGGATCTGGATGGTGCTGATCGGCTGGTTTCTGCTTTCCGCCGCCGATCAGAGCCTGCGCCAGGTCAAAATCCAGAACGCGCTGGCCGATTACACGGTGCGCGACATTGCCAGCCCTTTTTACAACCGCCTGGCTGCCGGGGAAAATTTAGAAGACTATTTCAACCAGATTTCCGGACAGCACGAATACCGGCCCAGCCTGGTCATGGATGACGATCAATTGCTCGGCGTCATCGCCCCTTCGGATCTGCGGCGCACGCCCCGCGAACAATGGAACTCCACCCCGGTGCGGCAAGCCATGACGCCGCGGGACCAGTTGACCACGGCGGGCCCGCGCGAAAGCCTTCATGAGGTGCTGAAGAAAATTGTGGCCGCCAATCTGAGCCAAATTCCCATCCTGCAGGACGGCAAGGTGCAGGGCGTGATCCGCCGCGACCGGATTTTGCAGCTTCTGCACGATCATTTAACCCCGCAGCCCTGAAATCTTGAGGGCGGCCGCGCCGCGCGGGTCAACCGCATGCCCGGCGGCCCGCGTCGTTTATTCTGGAACTCTGATGAATTCTGTTACCTGCACGAACTCCGCCTGGGGCCAGCCGGGCATGACGCCGCGCTGGACGCGCGGCTCGAAAGATGGCGTGGGCTGCGCCTATGCCGCCAGCAGCCGGGTCTGGTTTACGCTCGCGCAGGGAGTGGTGACCGAGGTCTACCACCCCACGATTGACCGCCCGCAGGTCCGCGATTGGCAATTTCTGATCACCGACGGCCAAAGTTTTTTTCACGAAGAACGCCGCGATCTGCAGGGCACAACCGAATTGCTGGAACCCGGCGCGCTGGCCTATGCGGTGACGAAATGGGATCCGCGCGGGCGCTACCGGATCGAAAAAGAAATTTTCTGTCACCCCCATCTGGATTGCGTGCTGCTGCGCGCCCGGCTGGTCAGCGCCCAGGCCGGGCAGGCGCTACGGCTTTATTCGCTCTGTGCGCCGCACCTGGAATCGGGCGGTTGGGATAATGAGGGCGCGGTCTGGAACTGGGCGGGACGGCGCATACTGATCGCGCATAAGGGCGGCACCTGGCTGGCATTGGCCGCCGATGTGCCCTGGCGGGATGCGTCGTGCGGCTATGTGGGCGTCAACGACGGCTGGACCGATCTGCACGGCAATTTTCAGCTTGACTGGCACTTCGACTGCGCCGGACCGGGCAATATCGCGCTGATCGGCGAACTGGCATTGCCGGAGACCACTGAAGCCCGGCTGGCGCTGGGATTTGGCGCCACGCCGCATAGCGCCATCAACACCGTGCTGCAGGCGCTCAGCCGGCCCTGGGATGAAGCCCGGGAAATAGCGCTGCTCCAGTGGCGCCAGGCGATGGCGCCGGCGCAGCCGATGGTTCCCGATCATGCCAAACCGGCTCCGGCCCGCGGCGCGCGGCCGGAGCCGGAAGTCGCAAAAGTCTGTGGCGATGGCGGCCGGCTCTACCGCGCCAGCCTGAGCCTGCTGTTATCGCATGAGGACAAGACGTATCCGGGCGCGATGATCGCCTCGATGAGCATCCCCTGGGGCGAGGTCAAGAGCGATGATGAATTGGGCGGCTATCACCTGGTCTGGACGCGCGACATGGTGCAGTCGGCCACCGGGCTGCTGACAGCCAGTCTGGCGCCGGCGTCCTTGCGGGCGCTGGTCTATCTGGCCACCGCGCAGCGCGAGCACGGCGGGTTTTATCAGAATTTCTGGATTGACGGCACGCCCTACTGGCGCGGCCTGCAGCTGGATGAGATTTCATTTCCCATTATTCTGGCTTGGCGCCTGCGGCTGGCCGGACAGCTGGCGGATTTCGATCCCTGGCCGCTGGTCATGGCCGCCGCCGGGTATATCTGCCGTCATGGGCCGGCGACGGCACAGGAGCGCTGGGAAGAAGCTTCCGGCTATTCTCCCTCGACGCTGGCGGCCACGATTGCGGGACTGATCTGCGCCGGCGGCTTTGCCCGCGAGCGGGGCGAGACCGCGATCGCCCAGTACGTGGAAGAGTACGCGGATTTTCTTGAAGCCCATCTCGAGGCCTGGACGGTGACCACCCAGGGCGCGCTGGTGCCCGGCATTCCCCGGCATTTCATACGCATTCACCCCATGGACCTGAGCCAGGCCCAGGATGATGAGGATGCCAACCATGGCACGCTGCGCATCGCCAACCGTCCGCCGGGCGCCGCGTACGAGTTCCCGGCCAAAGATGTGGTGGATGGCGGCTTTCTGGAGCTGGTCCGTTACGGCATACGCCGGGCCGGCGACCCGCTGTTTGAGGATTCGCTGCGCGTGGTGGATGCGGTTCTGAAGGTGGATACGCCGCAAGGCCCTTGCTGGCGCCGTTACAACCACGATGGCTACGGACAGCGTACGGACGGGAGTGCGTTTCAGGGCTGGGGCCGGGGCGGCGCTTGGCCGCTGTTGACCGGCGAACGCGGGCATTATGAATTAGCCGCCGGCCGCGATGCCAGCCCCTATCTGCGGGCGATGGAGAATTTCGCCCATGGGGTGGGGCTCTTGCCGGAGCAGATCTGGGATCTGCCGGACATGCCGTCCAAATTTCTCGCCTTTGCCGGCCCGGCCGGCTCGGCGATGCCTCTGATGTGGGCGCATGCGGAATATGTCAAACTCGCCCGCGCGGTTTCCACCGGCCTGGTTCCCGACCGCCTGGAAATTGTGGCCGAGCGCTACCAGCGGCCCCACGCGCGCTCGCGGCTGGAAATCTGGAAGCCGCACCGGCAATGCATGCGCGCCCAGGCCGGCGGCAAAGTACGGGTTCAACTGCGGGCCGGGTTCACGCTGCACTGGACCCTGGATGAATGGCATACCGTGCGGGATACATCCTCAACCCATGTTGCGCTGGGGCTGGATTATGTGGATGTGGATCTGCCCGCCGCTCAACGCGCGCCTTTGCGCTTCACCTGGCGCTGGGCCAGCGATCAAAGCTGGAACGGCCATGATTACGTCATTGAAATTTCACCCGCGGCCGCGGGCTGACGTACAGTAAAAAGAGCATCGCCGAGGAGTCAAAGTTATGCCCAGAAAATCAGATTCCGCCGCGCCCAGGCCGCGTGCGCGCGCCACCCAGCCGGCCCAGTCCCGGCGGAAAAAACCGGCCGCGGATCAGGCCCCGCCGGATGCGGCGCAAGTGATATCGGCCGCGGTTTCTTCCAGCTTGCCGGTGACGAGAGTGGGCGAGCCAACGCGGGATGAAATCCGGCTGCGGGCCTATGAAATTTATCAGCGCCGGGGCGGGCACGGGGGCAGTGAACAGGAAGACTGGCTGCAGGCCGAGCGCGAATTGCGCGGCCCAAGATCCCATGCCAGTTAAACCCGCATGCATCTTGCTGGATCTGGGCGGGGTGGTGCTGACCAACGGCTGGGATCGCGGCGAGCGCCAGGCCGCGGCGCGGCGTTTCGGATGTGATCCGGACGCCGTGGAGGCCAGGCACGCGAAGTTTTCCGATGCGCTGGAAACCGGCAGAATCAGTCTTGCAGCCTATATCCAAAATGTTTTAATTCCGGCCATGGGAGGCGCTGCGCCGGCCCCGGCGGATGAAATCGCGGCCTGGATCTTCCAGCAGTCACAGCCGCTGCCCGGCGCCCTGGAGCATTTGGCGAAGCTGGCTTCCGGACCCTGGCTGCTGGCCGCCCTGAATAATGAATCCGCCGAATTGAACCAATACCGGATCCGGCAATTCGGGCTGCAAAAGTTGATTCGTGTCTTTTTCAGTTCCTGCTACATGGGACTGCGCAAGCCGGATGTGAGGATCTATCAACAGGCGCTCCAGATGCTGCAGCAGCCGCCGGAAGCGGTGCTGGCCGTGGACGACCGTCCGGAAAACCTGGCCGCCGCGCGCAGCCTGGGGATGGCCACGGTGCGGATTGAGCCGCCGGGGAATTTTACGCCGCTGTGGCAGTATTTATCCGATTAAGCCAAAATCACAGCTTTTCCAGCACTGCCTGGGCGAAGGCGCGGGTTCCGGACTGCCCGCCGGCATCGCGGGTCAGAACTTTGCCTTCGCGATAAACTTCCAGCAGCGCGGCATGCAGGCGATCGGCGGCGGCGAATTGGCCGATATGGCGCAGAAGCATTTCGCCCGCCAGCAGGACGGCGGTGGGGTTGGCCTGATCCTTGCCGGCGAGATCGGGCGCGGTGCCATGCACGGCCTCGAACAGGGCATGGGTCTCGCCCAGGTTCGCGCCCGCAACCAGGCCCAGTCCGCCCACCAGCCCGGCGCAGAGATCGCTGACAATATCGCCGTACAGATTTTCCAATAACAGCACGTCGAATTGAGCGGGGTTCAGCACCAGCTGCATGCAGGCGTTATCCACGATGATTTCGCGATAGTCAAGCTCGGGATATTTTTCCGCCACCGCGCGGGCGCAGCGCAGAAACAGCCCGTCGGTGAGCTTCATGATGTTGGCCTTATGCACCGAGGCGATCTGCCGGCGTTTCTGCTCGCGAGCGTGGCGAAAAGCGAATTCGGCGATGCGGGTGCAGGCTTTTTCCGTAGCGATCTTCAGGCTTTCGACCACCCCGGGAATGATTTCATGCTCAATGCCGCTGTACAGGCCCTCGGTATTTTCCCGCACAATGATCAGGTCCACGCCGGAAAAGCGGCTCTCGACGCCGGGCAGGTTTGAAATCGGGCGCAGGTTGGCATAAAGCTCAAAGTGCTTGCGCAGCGCGACATTCAGGCTGGCATGGCCGGTTCCAATGGGCGTGGCCAGCGGACCTTTCAGGCATAAGCCGGTGCGCTCGAAGCTTTGCCTGACAGCGGCGGGCAACAACTCGCCCGCGGATGCGGAAAACCCGGCGGGAACCACATCCCATTCCAGACCGGCGCGCAGGGCGTCGAGCACGAGCACGGCCGCGTCCACTACCTCGGGACCGATACCGTCGCCGCGAATCAGTGTGATGACAGGCATAGATTCCAGTATAGAAGGCAGGGAATATTCGAGAAGGGCTCTGGCGTGATTTACGCGGCTTGACGGCGGGAAGAACGAGCATATTTTTTGCCGGCCGGCCGCGCGCGCCGGTCTGAGGGCGAACCGGGAGCGTCGCCAGGCCGAAGCTCAAAAATCCCGGCCAGACGCTGGCCATAAGCTGGCTGGATGATAAAGCCAGCTATGGGGAAGTTGCCAGCGAAGGCGGTTTAAGAGATAGTGGATACGCATAATTCCGCAAGCGCGCGGGGCTGCCTATGGCAAAAAAATTCAAGGATCTTACGGAGCCGGAAATTCTGGCCCTGGCCATCTCCCTGGAAGAAGAAGATGGCCGGATTTATGGCGAGTTTGCCGACGGACTGCGCCAGGATTTTCCCGCCACGGCGGAAATATTCACCGCCATGCAGGCGGAAGAAAACGGCCATCGCCAGGCGCTGATTGAGACCTTCCGCGCCCGCTTTGGCGAACATATTCCGCTCATCCGCCGCCAGGATGTGGCGGGCTTTGTCGAGCGCCGTCCAGTCTGGCTTTTACGGCCTTTGGGCGTGAACGTGGTGCGCAAGCAGGCGGAGATCATGGAGCTGGAAACCCGCCAGTTTTATGAGCGCGCGCTGAGCCGGGTTACGGATGCATCGGTGCGCAAACTGCTGGGCGATCTGGCCGAGGTCGAGCGGCAGCATTCGGAAAAAGCCGCCTCGCTGGAATCATCCCTGCTGCCGCCGGAAGTGCGGCAGCAGGAAGAAATCGCCCGCCGCCGGCTCTTTGTGCTGCAGATCGTGCAACCAGGGTTGGCGGGGCTGATGGATGGCTCGGTTTCCACCCTGGCGCCGCTGTTTGCCGCCGCTTTTGCCACAAATGCGAGTCAGGTGGCTTTTCTGGTCGGCCTGGCGGCCTCGATCGGGGCCGGCATTTCCATGGGCTTTGCCGAGGCGCTTTCAGACGACGGCTCGATGACCGGACGCGGCCATCCCTGGGTGCGCGGGCTGGTTTGCGGCTTGATGACCACGGCCGGCGGCCTCGGCCATACGCTGCCGTTTTTGATTCCCAAATTTCATCTCGCGGTCACGGTGGCGTTTATTGTGGTGCTGTGCGAGCTGGGCCTGATCAGCCAGATTCGCCATCGCTACATGGACACGCCATTTCTGGCGGCGGCGTTTCAGGTGGTGGTGGGCGGGTTATTGGTGTTTGCGTCCGGTGTCTTGATTGGCCATGCGTGATCGGCGCGCATGGCTGATCCGCGCCGGGAAGCGGAAGCCGGGGCGGATTTCGCTATGGCGAATATAGCCGCCGGTTTCGGCCGTCCAGTACATCAGGCCGCTTACCCCCAGCGCCAGCAGCAATAACGCCAGGGCGGCCCAGCGGGGCAGGCGCGAGAGCCGGCGCGCATGAATTCCATACCAGGCCAGCAGCGCCGCCGCGGCCAGAACCAGGACTCCGGTCAGGGCATAGCCGGCGGCATTGGCATGGGCATGAATCAGGGCCGGAGCCATGCCCAGCCGGCGCATATAGCCGGCAGCCGATTGCCCGGTGAGATAAACCGGTATCGCCGCCAGGCCGGAAAATATCCATAAAGCCAGTCCGGCTTTTTGAAATTCCTGGGTCGGCCGGAACCAGCCCCAGAGATAGAAGCCCACCCCCAGCGGCACGGCAATCACCGGCAGGTGGTTAAGCAGCAAGTGCCAGTGCACGACGTTATAGATGAAGCGCGGCCCGCTGCCGGTGGGAAGCGCGGGCCGCGCAACATGGGAGGACATGATGAATGCGGCTCCCGATTAACGGACGCGCAGGTGGCGCAGATAGCGATAGCTGATCTTGATGGCCGTCAGCGGCGAGAGCGGCGCGGTTTGATCCTGCTCGACGAAAATATGTTTCGCTCCCGCCATGGGCGCGTGGGCAAAAACCCGGGCCCAGTTGATTTTGCCGCGGCCGACCTCGGTGAAAGGATCAAATCCGCGCGGGAATTGATGCGGATTATAGGCGGCCGGCACATGATGCTTCATGTCCTTGATGTGCAGCAGCGGATAACGGCCGGGGGAGCGCTTGAACCAGGCCACGGGATCCTGTTGTGCGTAGGTGATCCAGAAAACATCCATTTCAAACTTCAGCAGTTCAGGATCGGTTTCACGATGCAGAATTTCATACCCGGTGGTGCCGCCGGTGGGAATGAATTCGGTGATGTGATTGTGATAGCAGAACTGCAGGCCGTGCTTTTTGGCGATTTTGCCGGCCTCATTATAGCGGGCGGCGATGCGCTTCCAGCCTTCGGCATCATGCACGCCGGTGTTCATCGTGACAAAGTAGCGCAGATGGTAGGGGTCGGCCTGGGCCATGAGGATTTCCCATTGCCGGGGCGTGCCCGGATTGGGCTGCATGGCGAGCGTGCTGACCATGCTCAGGCCGGACTCGCGCAGATAGCGCCGCATCGTCTGCCAGGGAGCCGGCATTTGGGTGACATCGCCTTCGACCAGCCGGTAACCCGCGGCATGCACCGCGCGCAGAGTGGGCAGCGGACGGTGGGCAAATAAATTTCGCACCGTGTAGAGTTCCAGCCCAATCGGTCCGCTCCAGGCAGGGTGGGAGGCGGCATGGGCGGCGCGGCTGGCCAGCAGAGCGGCAGGCGCGCCCAGGCCGAAAAGCCCGGTCGCGGCCTGACGCAGAAATTGACGGCGATTGGAAGGTTCCATAGCGAAGCAGTATAGAACATTTTGATCCCGCACCGCAGTGCGGACACCGGAAAGGCACTCAAGGTTCAGCCGGAGTGGCGGATATGGACCACATCCCCATCCTGGACGATGTATTCCTTGCCTTCCAGCCGCAGCCGGCCTTTTTCCCGGGCGGCGGCTTCGCTGCCGGCCTCGAGCAGTTCATTCCAGCGAATGACCTCGGCGCGGATAAAATGATGCGCCAGGTCGGAGTGAATGGCGGCGGCGGCATCGAGGGCGCGGGCGCCGCGCGGCAGCGGCCAGGCGCGGCATTCATCCTGGCCGGCGGTGAAAAATGAGATCAGGCCCAGCAGCTCGTAGAGCGCCTGGGCGATGCGCACGATGCCGGGTTCCTTGAGACCGTATTCGGCCAGAAACGCGGTGCGCTCCGGCGCGGGCAGGGAAGCGATCTCGCGCTCGATTTTGGCGCAGACGGCCAGGGCGCGGCTTTGCGGCTTCGCCTGCAAAAGCGCATGCAGGCCGTAGCGCTCAACCGCCTGATCCATGGCTCCGGCTTCGGATTCATCGAGGTTCAGCACGTACAGAATCGGTTTCTGGCTCAGGAACTGAAAGCCGCGCACCATGCGGGCCTGATCGGAGTTGAGGGCCAGGGTGCGCAGGGGCTGCTCCGCCTCCAGATGCTGCTGCATGCGGGCCATCAGCTCCGCTTCCTGCTGCAGGGCCGGGGTGCGCTGCTTTTTCAGTTCTTTTTCCAGGCGCTCGCGCCGCTTTTCCACCTGGCTCAAGTCGCTGAAGATGAGATCAAATTCCAGGTTTTGAATTTCCTGGGCCGGCTGAGCCTCGCTGGCGGCATGCATCAGGCTGGGGTCGCGGAACAGCCTGACCATGTGCAGCAGGGCATCCACATCGCGCAGCGCGGCAATTCCGGTTCCGGCGCGCAGATCGGCGGGCGTGAGGGTGGCGAGATCGAATAATTCCAGCCGGGCCGGAGTATGCTTAGCCGGCTGATAATGCTCCGACAGGGCATCAAGGCGCGGGTCGGGAATCAGGGCCAGGCCCTGCTGATCGGCGCGCTTGCCGGGGGAAGAAGCCGATTGAGTCAGCAGTTCAAAGAGCGTGGTTTTGCCGGTTTGAGGGAAGCCAATGATGCCAGTTTGCATAATCTAAAAGCGAAGGGATAAGCATCGCATAGCTGCGTTGTCAGGCGCTCAGACATCCTCACATGCCACCGAGTATGCCGCGGTGTCTTCGCGCTTTCCGCCTGGCTCTGCTTGCTTCTCCCTTCGCCCTAAATGATCCGAATTCTGCCTTGCGCCGGCCAGGATTTGCGGACGGAAAAGGTAAACGTTTATAATAACAAAGGGCGGCTTCTCGAAAGGTCGAAATTACCTATGTTTTCCAATGAACAGCGGGTTCGTCACACCTCCTACGGCACCGGCACCATTGTGCATTCCGATGATCAGCGCACCTCGGTGCAATTTGACGAACACGGTCTGAAGAAGTTTGTGACCCGCATTGTGCAGCTTGAGGCCACGGATGTGCCCGCGCCCAGCCGGCCGGTGCGGAAAAGCCGCAAAAAGACCGCCTGAAGATTGCGCACGCTTTCCCCCTAGGGCGATCATCAGTGCTGCCGGGCAACCTTGGATTGAATGCTTACCATCCAAGTGACACTTGTGCCAGGGCGCAAGCAATAACCTGGCGCGGATTCGGAACCGCATGCAAGCTCGGCCCCTCATCGCTCAACCACCCCTCGCACCCGAGTTCAGCAACGAAGCCGAGGCCATTCAACAAGCCAAGCTGGGCCATGGCGCGGCGTTCGCGTTCCTCTACCATCTGCATAAGCGGCGGGTCTATTCGCTCTGCCTGCGCATGACCGGCAACACCGCCGAGGCGGAAGACCTGGCGCAGGAGGCGTTTTTGCAGCTGTTTCGCAAAATCGCCACGTTTCGCGGGGAAAGCGCGTTTTCCACCTGGCTGCACCGGCTATCGGTCAATGTGGTGCTCATGCATCTGCGCCGCAAAGGCCTGCCCGAGGTTTCACTCGAGGAAACCATGCAGCCCATGCAAGATGACGGGCCCAAGCGGGATATCGGCGAAAGGGATAAAAACCTGGTCGGCTCGCTGGACCGGGTGAATCTGGAGCGCGCCATTGAAAGCCTGCCTCCCGGATACCGCACAATTTTTGTCTTGCACGATATGGAAGGCTACGAACACAACGAAATTGCCAGTATGATGGGCTGCTCGATCGGCAACTCCAAATCGCAGCTCCATAAAGCCCGTATGAAGCTGCGGGATATGCTGCGCGAGCCGCCCCTGGAGCGGGCCGCGCGGAAGGAGGCCGAGCATGGCCGCTAAGCCTCGCGCCCAGGCGCTTGACTGCGAGGGATTGCGTGATTTTCTGGCCCGCCAGACGGGTTTCCGGCTCAATGCCGCCGCGCGGCAGCATGTGGAAAAGTGTCCGGCCTGCCAGGCGCTGGTCAGCGACCTGGAATTTCTGGCCGCGCGGGTGCGCCATCTGCGGCCGCCCGAGCCCAGCCCGGCGCTGTGGGATAAAATCCGGTTTCAGCTCGAGCAGGAAGGCATCATTCGCAGCCAGTCTCCGGCCGAGCCGGTGGAAGTTGGCGCGGGCATGCCGCTGCTTTCCAAAAGCCCGGCTTCTACCCGTTCGCCCCGGCACCGCGGCTGATCTGCAGGGCGAAGAGGGAAACGTCGCCGGACTTGGGCTGTCCATCGCTCAGAAATTGCGAGCGCAAATAACGGAAAGAACTTTCTCCTGGCGCCTCCATTTTTATAAACCTATAACAGCAGTGGACAGGGCCACTTATTTCGGGAGCAATAAGGGTTGCGAGATAACAACATCGAAGAGCAGAGATAAAATGCGCTCCACCACGGCTTCAGGGTCCTGGCCCCCGGCGTCTACGCTTGCTTCCGCCTGCTGGTAGGCCGGCAGGCGCTGCTGATAAAGAGCCAGAAACGATTCCGCGTCGCGAAACAGCGGCCGCTGGGTCATCTGAGCGCAGCGCAGCAGCAGTTCTTCGCAGGGCACATCGAGAAAAATGGTTTTGCAGACCTGTTGAATATGCTGCCGGTTCATGGGCTGGGCGAAGGTGCCGCCGCCGCAGGCCACCACCATGCGGCGGCGGGTTTCGGCCTCGGCCAGGGCCGCGGCCAGCGCTTCGCGCTCATACGCGCGGAATTCGGTTTCGCCGCCGCGCTGGAAAATGACGGGGATTTCCATGCCCGCAAGCGCCACGATGCGGTCATCGAGGTCGCAGAAATACCACCCCAGCCGCTGCGCCAGCCGTTTGCCCACGGTAGACTTGCCGCTGCCCATAAAACCCACCAGCGCCAGGGGACGTTCCATGACAAGATTTTACATCGGCCGCGCGGCCGTTATGATGGAAGAGAATCATGGGCCAGGTGCGCATACTTCCCGACCGGGTTGTCAACCAGATCGCAGCCGGCGAAGTGGTCGAAAGGCCGGCGGCGGTGGTGAAGGAGCTGCTCGAAAACAGCCTGGATGCCGGCGCCCGAAGACTGCGGATCGAAATCGAAGCCGGCGGCCGCAAGCGCATCGAGGTGCTCGATGACGGCGCGGGCATGACGCGCGATGACGCGCTCCTGGCGCTGGAGCGCCACGCCACCAGCAAACTGCGCGAGACCAGCGACCTGCTCGCCATCCCCACGCTGGGCTTTCGCGGCGAGGCGCTGCCCTCCATCGCTTCGGTCTCGCGCTTGACGCTTGAAAGCGCGCCGGAAACGGGCGGCGGCACGCGCCTGGAAATCCGAGGCGGGAAATTGCAAAACGTTGCCGAAGCCGGCCTGCCGCGGGGCACGCGCGTCAGGGTTGAGGATTTGTTCGGGAACGTTCCGGCGCGCAGGAAATTTCTCAAAACCGAAGCCACGGAGTTCAGCCACATCGCCGGCGTAGTCACCCATTACGCCCTCGCTTATCCCGAAAACCATTTTGAGCTTTGGCATAACGGCAGACTCTGGCTGCAGGCCGCCGCGGCCGGATCGCTGGCCGAGCGCCTGCAGCAGATTTTTGGCGCCGAGTTGCTGGAACAATTATTGGAAGTTCAGACCTCGATCCGCATGCCGCGTGAAGCAGATGACGAGGATGCAGACGCGGAAACTGCCTCCGCTCAGGCCCGCGATGAAGCCGAAGACGGCCCGACCGGCCCGGCGCTGGTCTTGTATGGATTCATTTCCCGGCCCGAGCTGCAGAAGCTGAACAGGAATTCGCTATACACCTTTGTCAATCGCCGGCTGGTGCGGGATCGCGTGGTGCAGCATGGCATTTCCGACGCGTATCGAAATCTGCTGCCCAACGGCGCCAGCCCGGTGGCGCTGCTGTTTCTCGATCTGCCCTATGCGGCCGTGGACGTGAATGTGCACCCGCAGAAGATCGAAGTACGGTTTCGCCGTCCCAACTGGGTGCATGATGCGGTCCGAGACAGCCTCAGCCAGGTTTTGGGCGTGGCCCGGCCCGTGCCTAGCTTCCAGCGTGAAATTCACGCTCAGCCGACAGCGCGGCCGGCGCTGGAAACGCGCTATACCGGAAAGGTGAATGACCCCTATGCCGGCGCGGGCTGGCGCGGCAGTTCGGCCCTGGCGGCGGGAGGGGAAGTCCCCGGAGGACTCAGCCTGGAGGATCTGGCGCCGGAGTACCGGCTCACCCAGCCGCTGCCGCCTCCGGTGCCGGGAAGGCTGCCGTTGGCCTGGGAGCAGGCGCCATTTGATCCGCTGGCGGGAACCAGCGCGATCGCAATTCGGGAGGGAGTGGCCGCGGTCGCGGCGGGCGAAGCCCAGGTCTATGCGCCTGAACCAAGCCGGGGCTGTCTGCCCAGCGCGCCCACGCCGGCCATGCCCGAAGCGGCTTGGGATTTGAGCAGCCTGACGCCGCTGGGACAGCTGCGCCAAAGCTATATATTGGCCGCCGGCGCGCAGGGCTTTTGCCTGGTGGATCAGCATGCGGCGCACGAACGGGTATTATTTGAGCAAACCGCGGCGGCGCGTGCCCAGGGACAGACGCTGTCTCAGACTTTATTGCTGCCGGTGGTGGTGGAACTCAATCCGGCGCAGTGGGCGCGCTATGAGGAGATCGCCGCAGAAATGGACCGCAACGGCTTTGCCGCCGAGCCGTTCGGCGGACGCTCGCTGCGGGTGCTCAGCGTGCCGGCTGGCGTCGAGGGCCCCCGCGCTCAGGCCTTGCTGGAAGAAATTTTGGAAGTCAGCGAAGCCGGCGAGCGGCGGCTGAGCGCGCAGACACTGGAACTGCGCATTGCCGCCACCATTGCCTGCCATGCCGCGATCAAGGTCAATATGGCGCTCAATCCGGAAAAAATGTCCTGGCTGCTCTCGGCGCTGGCCGCAACTCGCCATCCCATGACCTGCCCGCATGGCCGGCCGGTGCTGTTGCGCTACTCGCTGCGCGAGATCGAACAGGCGTTCAAGCGGATTTAGCAGTTGGGGCATGCCAGGATAAGGATGCCCGGCATGCCATTAGCTGAACAGGAGCACGCTTGTCCCGGAAACTACACCGCTTCGACGCGGGCCGGGATGAATTCGTGATGCAGTGTCTCCGGGTCGCCCAGATGCGGATCGGTATTAAAGCCGAGTTTCACCGCGCCCTGCAGCGGCAGCGCGGCCGATGATCCGCCAACCGCCACGGCCAGTTTTCCCGGCTGGAGCACGAACTTGCGCAGCTTTTCCTCCCAGTACCAGAGCGAGGGGTCATGGTAGGGCAGGGTAAAAGTGATGCGGCGCGCCTCGCCCGGCTTGAGTTCCACGCGCGCGAAGCCGGCCAACTGGCGCAGTGGACGCTTCACCTTCGATTTGGGCGCGGTCACATAGAATTGCGCGATTTCTGCGCCGGCGCGCGCGCCGGTGTTTTTCACTGTTACGCTGACATGCAGAAAGCCTCCGGTTTTCAGCTCCGGCGCGCTGAGGTGCAGGTGGCTGTACTCGAAGCTGGTGTAGCTGAGGCCGTGGCCGAAGGGATAGAGCGGCTGGCCGCTGAAATACATATAGGTGCGGTTGTTCATGATGTTGAAATCATGAAAATCGGGCACCTGCTCGAGGCCGCGGAACCAGGTTTC
This sequence comes from Acidobacteriota bacterium, assembly GCA_021826505.1. Classification (GTDB taxonomy): domain Bacteria; phylum Acidobacteriota; class Terriglobia; order Terriglobales; family SCQP01; genus JAKAZV01. The sequence continues at coordinate 34,459 of JAKAZV010000001.1, forward strand.
GGCCAGCTTGCCGCTG